>NZ_JAKJKD010000001.1:2915000-3069626 GCF_021845525.1 Nitrospina gracilis Nb-211
GTGGACCGAATTTACGATTTCCAACCGATGGTGCGGTATCCCGACGGGCGCATGTTTTCGCGCGGTCTCATTGTGACCAAGGCACTTGACATACTTCACACCGAATTGAAAAATGAACCTTATCTGCTCACCATGCCCGATGCCATGATCTTCAATTACCTTCTGCGCAAACCGTTTCCCAGCCGCGACACGCTGTTCAGCCCGCTTTCCATGCGGGTTCAGGATGAAACCGAGGTACTGGCTCAGTTGCAGAGAGCCGCACCATCCTTCATTCTTCTGACGCATGCGGATTATCGCTGGTTTGGTCAGCGGTATTTTGGCATCGATTACGCACGCTCGGTGATGCGCTGGGTGAAAAACGATTACGTCCTGATTCGCCAGATTGGCGCAACTCCCTTTGCGGGGCGGGAGTTTGGCGTTCAAATATGGAAGCTCAGAACCCAATAGGAGCCTCAATGTTCACCCATCCCACCCTCAATAGCGAACATGCGGAGCCAGCGCGAATCCCGTGGGATCGCCTGGGCCCGGTCCTCATCACCATCGCCTATGGATTCATGACGTGGGTCAGTTGGCGGCGCTGGCCTGATGTGATCATAGATTTCGGACAACAGTTGTACGTTCCCTGGGTTTTGTCCGAAGGGCAGGTTCTTTACCGGGATGTGGTGTATTTTCACGGCCCGCTGGCATCGTATATCAACACCATTGTATTCTCCTTATTCGGTCCGGGCATGATGCACCTTGCTCTGTTCAACCTGGTTCTTGTTTATGGATTTTCCTTGTTCCTTTTTCACTGGATGAAGGAAATCAGCGATGCCGCTTTCGCATCCCTTGCCGGCGTTACTTTCGTTCTGGCATTCGCCTTCGCTTATTATTGGGGAATGGGGTTGTTGAATTTCATCTGCCCTTATGTGTATGACATGACTTACGGCTTTATGCTGGGGTGCGTGGCCCTGCATCAGTGCGGCCGCTATCTGGATTCCCGCGAGCCCGGGCGTTTGATTTTTGTCGGCCTGTTGCTGGGACTCGTGTTTTTGACCAAAGCGGAAATATTCGCCGCTTCCACCGCGGCCACGGGCCTGACCCTGCTTCTCGACTTGCGCGGAAGAAAGGAACCTTTTCGCACCACCCTCCTGAGGATCCTCCTGTTTCTTTCTTCCATCCTCGTCTTTCCATTGTTATTCCTATTTTATTTTTCATTTTTCATGCCTTTGGACGATGCGGCTTATCATCTGACCAGCCAATGGATCAACGGCCTGAGTCTCAACGTCCATTCTTTGTTCTATTACAAATTCGTCTCCGGGGTATTTTTTCTCGAATCCAATCTCCTCAAAATCTCCGTTCATCTTTTTGTGTACTCAAGCCTGCTTGTGATTTTGATCGGACTCAACCTGTGGCTGGGAAAACGCGGCTTGAACACACCAAGGGTCGGCCTCTATTGCGGGCTGGCGCTTGCGGCGGGGCTGATCCTTCTGTATCCGCAGATCCCATGGCGGCACCTGACACGGTCCTTTCCGGTCATCCTCGCAATTCTTTGTTTGGTGATGGCCATTTGCCTTTTAAGAAACCCGCCTTCGCTTTCACAAAGGGGAAGGTCCCTCTCCATTTTCATGCTGGCGATATTTGCCCTGATGTTCACGCTGAAAGTGTTTTTCAACCTCAACATGTCTCACCTCGGCTTCATTTTCGCCCTTCCCGCCACGCTGGTGATTCTTCTCGGCTTCCTGTATCACATACCGAGATGGGTGGAGGCCCGGCAAGGTTCCGCCTGGGTTTTCCGTTGTGGCGCATACGCTTTGGCCGGGGCAACGGTACTGATCTGGACCAGCATTTCGTACAACCAGTATCAAATCAAAACCTATCCCGTAGGCAACGGCGTGGATATGACTTACGATTTTCCGCCTGAAGCCGTACGGTTCGACGGCACTCCGCTGGACCGGGCCAGGACTCTTAACCAGGCACTGGACTTCATGGAAAAGGAAATCGGTCCGGGTCAAACGCTTTTATCTCTGCCGGATTCCATGATGATCAACTACCTGCTTCGCCGCAGGTTTTCCACGCGAGATACCATTTTCAACCCTCTCGTGTGGATCATTCGCGGCGATTCCGCCATCATTGATCTGCTTGAAAAGTCGCCGCCGGACTACGTGGTGTACATGAACATCGATTTCACCATTTTCGGGAGCCCTGTCTTCGGAGAAGATTTTGCCCGCGAGATCAAAAATTGGATCGATGCCCGCTACACGCCCATCCGGCAGTTTGGGGAGACGCCGTTCCGCGGATCGCGGCTGGGCGTTCAGATTTTGAAACGGAAAGATTTCAAGGACAACGCTAACGTTCCGACGATGCGCTGACGCTCATGGCTTGCGGGTCAGTTTCTGGAGAAGTGCCGTGGAAGGCCTGGTATAAAAGGTCGTGGCTGAAGCGGGAAAGTTCCTGCCGCGTTTGCGCCGGTGGGAGTGGCGGGAACACGCGAACCGTGGCGGTCAACCCTTTGCACTTCAAAACCCGGATCATGTGTTCTCCCAGGGTTCCAGTCCAACTGGCCACGTAAGGCTCGTCTGCCTTATAACGGATCAACACCGGCACCACCGGCCGTTTTTCCTGCACCGCCGCTTCGAACGCCGACGGTTTGAACGGATACACGCTGTCCCCTTTCGTCACACTTCCTTCCGGAAACCAGGCAACATTGAATCCCTCTCGCATGCGTTCGCGAATGCTGTTAATCATCCCCGTCACCTGATGACGGCGACTGCGGTCCACAAAAATGGTTTTGCCCAATTGCGCCATCTGTCCGACTACGGGCCAGCCATTCACTTCCGCCTTGGATACGAAAAATAATTTGAAGTTGGCCGCCATCAAAAAAATATCCACCGCGCCGACGTGGTTGGCCACGATCATGGAACCTGGAGGGATCTCCAGATCGCCTTCCACCGTGTAACGCAACCCGATGGCGGCACAAGCGCGCCGAGCCCAGAAACGGGCGAACCATCCCACCCATTTGCAATGAGCTTTCTGATTATCGCGGAACAAAAGCCACAGTGCGACGGAGGTAAGAAAGGAAAGCAAAACAACTGAAAGCAAAGCCACCAGGCGGTATCCCAGGCGGAAATAAGGCATAAAAATCCTTTAAAACAGGTTTGCAGGGCGGGGGACGCACTTTAACATTTCTGTGAATACCAGACGGTTCAAATAGGCCCTGTACGAAATAAGCATTCTGGGAAAATGAATCGTGCGGTGCGGACGCACTCCCAGTCCAGAAAGCAGATGTTCTCCCATACGATTCCACGCTTCCGCAGAATGGACCCACCCGAAGTGAACATGGTCCCACCCCAGATACTCATCCAGCGGAGGAATCAGATGAATGCGCGGACTTTGGATTTCCTTCAAGAATGCATTGATCCGCCGCACCCCGTCAATAGCCTCTTTCCGGGAGATGCGGGACTTGGGGTATAAAAACGTGCGAATGAGATAGTACACCATTGCAGGCACATCGCGTTCAAAATAAACCGGCAGGGTTGTCGTGTAAATTTCCGCATTTAGATTCTCAAGCCGTTCAAACACCGCTTTCACAGTAGTAATCAAGGAATCCGCGTCCATTCCGTATAACAAATCATTGCCAATATCCGTGACCAAAGCGACGACGCGACTCCCCGGACGAAGCCGTGTCCGAACGCGTTCGAACAACGGGCTCTCAACGATCGGCGGATACGAAACATTGAACATCCCACCCCAGCAACCATAACCTCGACCCGGTCCGCAGGCCGCGTACACTTTTAAGGTTTGAGGCGCCACGTTCTTCGTCAGGTAATCCTTAAGCGCGTGGTAACCACGTGCGAGGTTGCTGGCACCCAGCAAAATGCAGAAACGGGAGGCCTCATCTTCAGGATATGGATCGGGAGAGTGGAGGGCATGCTGGGAATCCACATTCATGGTCAGGGAACTTGGACGCGCATGTTTTTCGGATTCATTCGGAACTCTTCCGGTAAATCCACACGCTCGGCCCGTTTGTCCAGGGATTCATATAACTCTTCATAAAACTTCGAGAGTTTTCTTAAATTATTCGCGGCGCTGTAATCGTTTTTGTTGCGTTCCGCCATCATCCGGTAGCCCAGCATTTTACTGACATACGCTTCGTACCGGCGTTGCCACCACTTGCCCGGCTTGCCACCCCACGTCGGTTCGCCCTTTTTTCCCGGCGGGTCCAGGATCAGCGCATCGTCCGTGCTGTCCACACGCACCTGAAAATCGCCAAGAAAACTCATGCCGAGCAGGCCGTCGAACCCTTCCCCCAGAAACGGATTCACATTGGCTTCCACGTTTTCAACTCTGGCGGAGCCCACTTTAAGAGAGCGCAAAAGCAATAAGGGAGAATCCACCATGCCCCCGCCCGTCTGCACCTGAAGCTTGGGCAAGGACCCAAGGTTGCGATGCACCTTACGGCCGAGTCCCTCCGACAGGGTGACGCTCGATGCGCCCGTATCCACCACAAATTTTCCGGGGATACTGCCGTTGATCATGACATCCACGATGTAGTTGCCGTTGCCGATGGAGGTCAGGGGAATGACATGCTTTTTCGTCACCGGTTCCGGAACCCGCAGCTTGACCGGGTCGGTGGATTCGGGAGGGCCTTCGAAGGTTTCTATTTTCTGTTCCTGGCGGTACTTGAGAGGAATTTTGGATGGATTGTCGGTGAAATGCAGTTTGCCTTTATCGTCGCGCCACTTATAAATCTTGGCAAATGCGCAGGGCGGGGCCGTGCCCATGGCCAGCCATCCAGCCAAAGCAAGGACAACCACCAGTGCGCCACGCTTTCCGGAATCAATCGAAAGGAATCGGTTTGACATACACCTCACGGGGTTTGATGCCGTCGGAGGGACCCACCACGCCTTCGCGCTCCATGATCTCAATCATGCGTGCCGCGCGGTTGTACCCCACCCGCAGGCGGCGCTGGAGCATGGAGATGGAAGCCTGCTTTTCCTTGGCGACGATGGCCACCGCATCGTCATACAACTCGTCAAATTCTTCTTCCTCTTCGGCGCGCTGTTTCTCCGCTTCCACCACTTCCTGAAACACATCCTCGCGGAATTCCGCTTCCTTCGGCTGATCCTTGATGAACTTCAGAATGCGATTGATCTCCTCGTCGCTCACCATGCATCCATGAATGCGTTTGAGACGCGAGGTTCCCGGCGGCAGAAACAGCATGTCGCCCTTGCCCAGCAGTTTTTCCGCACCGACGCTGTCCAGAATGGTGCGCGAGTCCACTCGCGACGTCACCTGGAACGAGATGCGCGCCGGGAAGTTGGCCTTGATGATGCCCGTCAGCACGTCCACCGACGGCCGTTGGGTTGCCACGATCAAGTGAATACCCGCCGCGCGCGCCATCTGCGCGAGGCGTGTCAGCGAATCCTCCACGCCTTTCGACGCCACCATCATGAGATCCGCCAATTCGTCGATGACGATCACGACATAAGGGAGTTTCTGCAACACCTCCGGTTCGGTTTCCTTTTCCGGTTGCGCATCCTCTTCCATGTTCTCTTCGAGAAACGCTT
Source organism: Nitrospina gracilis Nb-211 (assembly GCF_021845525.1). Taxonomy (NCBI): domain Bacteria; kingdom Pseudomonadati; phylum Nitrospinota; class Nitrospinia; order Nitrospinales; family Nitrospinaceae; genus Nitrospina; species Nitrospina gracilis. The sequence goes on from NZ_JAKJKD010000001.1 coordinate 2,920,550, forward strand.
CCTCCACGGGTGGCGGCGTTTTCTTTTTCGCCTTTTTGTTTTTTCTTTCCTCTTCCTCCCGCTGGCGCTCCAGCCTGGCAACGAGGTCATTGAACCCGGTGATGTTGCGCACGCCTTTTTCCGCCATCATCTTGTAGCGCCGTTCCATCTCCGCCACCGCCCACTGCAGGGCCGCCGCCGCTTTTTTGGGATTGGTCACCACCGGCGCGATGAGGTGCGGAATGCCGTCATACATAGAAAGCTCCAGCATCTTCGGATCGATCATGATCATCTTCACCTCTTCCGGCGTGGCATTGAGCAGGAGGCTGATGATCATCGAGTTGATGCCGACGGACTTGCCGGAACCGGTCGAGCCCGCAATCAACAGGTGCGGCACCTGCGCCAGATCCTGCACCATGGGCACACCGATGTTGTCTTTGCCCACCGCCAGCGTCAGCTTCGACGGCGAGTTCTGGAACGCGTCGGATTGAATGACTTCCTTGATGGGCACGGTGTCGCGTTTCGGGTTGGGCAGTTCGATACCCACCACGGACTTGCCCGGCACCGGCGCGAGGATGCGCACGCTGGGTGCGCGCATGGCCAGCGCGAGGTCGTCCGTTAAAGAAAGAATGCGGCTCACTTTCACGCCCGGTGCGGGTTCGTATTCGTAGAGCGTGATCACCGGACCCGGGAGCACCTGCACGACTTTGCCCGAAATGCCGAAGTCCGCCAGTTTGCGCTCAAGGATGGTCGAGTTCAGCATGATCTCCTCGCGCAGCTTCTCCACGTTCTTGATGTGCACGGGTTCATTGAGCAGATCCACCGGCGGCACGCGGTAATCGCCCGTCTCATGCACGAACGGAAAATCCTCCTGCATGGCGAACGCGGGTTTTTCTTCCGGCTCCTCGTCCCTCACCTTTTTGGAACGGCCCACCTGCTTCTCCGGTTGTTTGGAGACCGGCATCATGATCTCGTTCGGCACAAACGCTTCACTCGACACAATCACCGGTTCGCTCAGCTTCGGCCGGTTGTCACGCATGGTTTTACGGATCATTTTGGCAAACCGCCACAATCCCTTTGCGCCTTCCTGCGCCAGGCCGATCAACGCCATGCCCAGAGCCAGCAGTTGCGTGCATCCTTTCACCGTCATGCGCAGTCCAAAGTGGAACAGGTTGCCGATTCCTCGAATCATCGTGTCCATCGGCACGCCGACCATCCCCATGATGGCAATGAACAGCATCGTCATCAGCACCAGCCGCGCACCCCATGCGTTCAACCACAGAACGAGGTAAGAGGACACATAGCCGCCCGCAATGCCTCCGGAGACCGTAGCGTGACCGAAATAAGGATCGGGATCGAAGCTCATGGTGAGCAGGCCGCACAGCACCACCCAGAACATCAGGCCGAAGCTCAACATCGCCGGCCAGCGGGAGAACTCCTTGCCGCGGATGAGCCCCCAGCTCACGATGAACGTGATCAGCGGGAACACGAACGCCCCGGTACCGAAGGTCTGCACCAGGAGGTCGGCCAGGTACGCGCCGACGATGCCGCCGTTGTTCTGTACCTCCACCGTCTGAATCACGCGGCTGTGTAGAGATGGGTCTTTCGGCGTATAGGTGAGGAGGGAATACAGGGCGAATATGGTGAAGCCGATCAACATCACGCCGAACACATCGCGCAACGGATGCAGACGTGTGGGCAATGCCGTTTCCTGTGACAGGATTTTCGATTCGGGTTTGTTGTTTTGTGTTCCGCTCATGATGGATTGACTCGATTCCGGGTTCGGGATTGACTCAACAGACGCTGGGTGGTGTCCTGCAACAAGGTCTCTTCCGGCGGCCGGGTCTCGTCCGGTTCGGGATAATCCAGGTTGTAATGCAGGCCGCGGCTTTCCTTGCGCCGCAACGCACCTTCGATAATCAGGCGCGCCGTGATGGCGATGTTGCGCAACTCCAGCGTGTCCTTGGTGATATTGAAACTCCAGTAGTATTCCTGAATCTCTTCCAACAGCATGGAGATTCGGCGATGCGCCCGGTGCAGACGCTTGTCGGTGCGCACGATGCCGACGTAGTTCCACATGAGGCGGCGGATCTCATCCCAGTTGTGCGACACCACCACCGACTCGTCGCTCTCCACCGCATCGCCCGGGTCCCATTCCGGAATCGCTTCCTGCAGCGCATCGCGTTCAGGCGATTCCTCAAGCAACTCCCGCGCCTTGAACACCGCACGGTGCGACAGCACCAGTCCCTCCAACAGCGAGTTGCTCGCCAGCCGGTTGGCGCCGTGCAGGCCGGAGTACCCGACCTCGCCGGAGACAAACAGGCGATGGATGTTGGTCTGGCCGTTGAGATCCACCATCACCCCGCCGCACATGTAATGCGCCGCCGGGACGACAGGAAGGGGTTCCCGCGTCATGTCAAAACCGAAGGACTTGCAGGTCTTGTAAATGTTCGGAAAGCGCTCGCGTGTGCGGTAGCCTTCGAGATGCGTCACGTCGAGGTACACGCAATCGTCACCGCTCTTTTTCATTTCGTAGTCGATGGCGCGCGCCACCACGTCGCGCGGCGCCAGGCACCCCAGCGGATGGTACTTTTCCATGAACGTCTCGCCGTTCTTGAGACGCAGGATGCCGCCCTCTCCACGCACCGCCTCGGAGATCAAAAATGATTTCGCCTGCGGATGAAACAGGCAGGTCGGGTGAAACTGAAAAAACTCCATGTTGGCGACCTTCGCCCCCGCGCGGTACGCCACCGCCACACCGTCCCCCGTCGCCGTGTCCGGATTGGAGGTGTAAAGGTACACCTTGCCCGCACCGCCGGTGGCCAGCAGGACGCCTTTACCGAGAAAGGTGCTCACCTCGCCCGTATGTTCGTTCAGTGCATAGAGGCCGAGCGCTTCGTCTTGCGCACTGCCGGGAGTGACGGAGGCATCGATATTGGCGCGGGTGATCAGGTCCACCGCCATGTGGTAGGTGTATACGTCGATATTCTTTCGGCTCTTTACGGCATCGATCAGCGTGCGTTCGATTTCCCAGCCGGTCATGTCGTCGGCATGCAGAATGCGGTGCTTGGAGTGGCCGCCCTCGCGTGTGAGGTGATAGGCGTCTTCCGGCGTGCGCGTGAAACGCGCGCCCAGATTCACCAGCTCGCGCACCAGGGCGGGGCCTTCCTGCACGATGCATCGCACCACGTCCTTACGGCACAGGCCGCGCCCGGCTTCCAGCGTGTCGACGACATGCAGGTCGATGGAGTCGTCCGCCGCCATGACGGACGCAATGCCGCCCTGCGCGTACTTGGTCGCCGACTCATCCAGCGCGTCCTTGGTGATGAGCGCCACCGAACCGAATTCGGAAATTTTGAGGGCGAAGGTGAGCCCCGCAAGGCCACTGCCCACAACAATGAAATCGCGCGTGATTTTCATGGAAGAATTGTATCGCCAAAACCCCGAAAAATCAATATCTTATTGATTTTACAGCGATTTTTCGATCGTCTCCACGGGTGGCGTGGTCCGGTTGCGGCGGCGCAGGGCGCAGGCCGCGAGGACCAGCAAAACGGCGGAGACGGAACTGAAGGCGAGCCCCTCCCGCCAGCCGACAGGGGTGAACGTGAATTCAACGGTGTGAGAACCCGGCCCCAACGGCACGGCGCGGTAAAACCGGTTGGCGCGGAGCACAAGACCCGCCTCGCCGTCCACCCTCACCCACCAGCCGGGCAGGTAGGAATCCAGCAAAACGAGGTAGCCGTTGCCCGTCTGCTGGGTGCGGACGGTCACGCGGTTCGACGCGTACTCCAGCGACTTCACCCAACCGGTGGAAGCGGAAATCTCGTTGAGCGGCGGCGATTGAGTGAGCAGGACCTCGCGCTTGGGATCGAATCCCTCCGCATAATACAAACCAAGCAGGCGCTCAGGCGAAACCTGCCGCGCGCGCGGCACCCAGAAAGCACGCGGCAGGGCGTCGCCGAACACCTGGAGGCGGTCGGGCAAAATCAGCGGACTGCCTTCGACGTACGCCGTCGGCCGATCGACGTCGATCCAGTACTTCACATTACTGCGCTTGAGGATGCGGAACCGCGTCTCCGGTCTGGCGTGCAACAACGCACGGTACCACAGGAAATGATCCTTCAATCCCATCGCCAGGCCCGGCATGCCATCCGCATACTGCATGCCATACACAGTTCCCAGAAACGGATACATGTATTCCTTCATGGCGACGAGCGCGGCGAGACGGGTGGGCCCGTTAGGCAGGCGGAAGCGGTCCGGGTCCTCCACCACCCGCCCCGAGTACAGGCGGTTCGGCTCCGGGTCGGAGCGAATGGCGGCGGCCATCACCGGCTCGGTTTCGTAGTAACTTTTGTCGATCAACGGGAACAAACCGAAGTTGCGCACCACCAGGTCCAGAAACAGCGACATCAGAAACACCGCCCGCAACACACCCGGGCCGACCTTGCGAAAATAAAACAACGTGTGCGTGAGGCCGAAGGCGAACAGGATGAGAAGCGAGGGCGTCGCGTCGCGCACCTCCGGCGCCAGAGCTGTATTGACCACCGCGGCGGCGGCGATCAGCACCGCGCCCGGCACCCATTTTTCGCCCAGCCGGCGTTCCGTTGTGGTGGTCATCAGCCGGTCCCACACCAACCCCACCAGGAATACCGACGCCATGGCCGAAACATAAAAATACTTTTCCGGGTAGCGGAAGCGGTCCATGCCCGGCACCCATTCGTACACCCAAACATAAAGTGGATTGTATTTGCCGAAAGCGAGGAAAAGCCCCGTCGCAAACATCACCAGCCAGAACAGGATGCGTCGATCTCGCCAGAAGCGCAAACCCACCACGATGAACAGCGGCGCAAAAACCCCCAGGTACACGCTTTCCAAAAATCCGCTTTGCTCCACGGGAATCACGTTCTTCGTCAGGTTCATTTCCGCCGCGTGCGGCAGAAAAAACGTTTCGAAGGTAGCTGAACTCAGCGACCATTCCGTGTGGAGAGTGTAATCGATACCGTCAGTACGGTGACTGTGCTGCATCAACTGGTACGTCGGCAGAAGTTGCAGAGCGATGAGGCCCAGCCCCAAAACCACCGCCAGCAACAGCATGCCCATGTGACGCACCCATAGGAGGCGCGGTGCGGGCGTGGCCTGCTCCCGGCGCGCGGGCGCGAACAGCAACCACAATCCCAAAAGACCGCAGGTGAAGATGTTGATCTCCGGACAGGCGGCGAGCGTCTGGCACGCGATCAAAAACGCGGTGAGCACGAACCAGCGGGCACGGCCCGTGGCGCGGAACCGCTCGAACGCCCAGAACAGAATGGGCAACCACACCGCGCCGAGAAACAGATTGCTGAGATACGTCGACGAAAAAATAAATCCGCTGAGCGCCGCTGTCCACGCGGACGCCACGGCACCCGTCCGCGACACCCGCCATGCGCGCATGAGCAGGTACGTCCCCGCGGCGAGAATGGCAAAATGAAACACGTAGTAGAGGTTGAGCGCGGTAGTGAAATCTTCAATAAAGAAAAACAGGCTGGGTGGATAAAACACGCCTGGATGCAACTCCGCGAAATACGGCGTGCCCGCGTGCACGTTGGGGTTCCAGAACGGAAGGATTCCCTGCTGGTACGCCTGATGCAGGTGGTGCTTGACGGGATAGGTCACCAGCGTGAAGTCGCGGTCGAACGGCACCTTGCCTTCAAACAACATGGGCCAGAAAAAAAACAGCAGGCCCGCCGCCAGAAACAACACCGCCAGGCCGCTTTGCATTCGGGACAGGAATGAGGAGGTTGAGGGCGTCATCGCACCTTCCTGGCTCAGGGTGTTTTAAGGGAGTCCCACCGGTTGACCGGAAGGCGCAGGAAAGTCCGCACCAGTGAAAGGACAAACCCGGCCACGATCACCAGAAACGTCACCGCCTGCCCCACCACCAGGCCTTCCGGCACATACCGGAAATGCAGAAGGTGCATGCCCGATTTCAGCGGCACCGCGCGGAAGAAATGATTGGCGCGCAGAAGCGGCGCAGGCTTGCCGTTCACGCGCACCGTCCAGCCGGGGAAGTAGGAGTCGAGCAGGACCAGGAACCCGTTGCCCTCCTGCCGCGTGCGCACGGTGACGTGGTTCGGTGAGTACTCAATAGACTGCACCGCCCCCTCGAACCGTTCCGACGGTTCGAAATCCACCGGCTGGTCGAGTAAAACTTCTTTTCTCGGATCGAAGTCTTCGGCAAAGTAGGTGTTGAGGAGTTTGATCTCCGGCCCCAGCCGCATGGCGGGGACCATGAACGCACGCGGCAGGACATTTTCGAATTCTCGGATGGAGCCCGAACCGAAGCCGTGCGACGCACTTTCCCGGCCAAACAGGTCGCCACCCGCAATCCAGTAACGTACATTGCTCCGTTCCAGTATGCGCTGCTTTTTGTCGAAGGAAGATTTGCGGAACACCTGCGTCCACAACCATACGTTTTCCAGCTCGATGGCCATCAACCCATCGGCGTATTCGAGTCCGAACACGGTGCCGAGATTGGGGCTGGCGGTTTCTTTTTCCAGGATGTGGCTCAACACCAGGTTGGGCGCTTTCGGAAACAGGTTTTTGGAACGGAACCGTTCGCGGTCCAGAGCCCCCGTGTACACCCGGTAAGGCGGCGGCGGTTCGGGCAGGCCCGCCATCACTTCCGGCGGCTGGGTGATAAGCCGTTGATCGATGAACGGCACCAGCCGGCTGTGCGCGATCCACAAATCCGCGAACACCACCAGCAAAAGAAGCGCCCGCCCCCAGCGTGGTTCCATGCGTCCGGTGAACACCATGCCGGCCAGCACCACCACAGTGGCAAACACCCCGGCCGATAGGGCGATGTGGTCGTCGTGCGCGTACACCGCCACCCCGGCAAGCACGGAACCGAAAATCAGGCAGGCGAGGATGAAAGGCGAAAGACGGTGGCGCGCCCGCTTCTGAAAGAGACTGTCGATGAAGTATCCGCTCAGAAAGGTCATCGCAAAAGCGCAGAGGAAGAAAAACTTCTCCGGGTAGCGGAACATCTGCAGAAGCGGATTGAACGGCAACAGAAAGTTATAAACAGGATTGTTGCCGCCCAGAGCGAAGAAGAGCCCGACAAAAAACACCGCCGTCCAGAAAATCACTTCCTTCCTGCGGATCAACACCGCCGCGGAAACCAGCGCCAGTGCCGGCAGAATGCCCATGTACAGCGACGGAAAATACGGAACCGCTTCGAGTGACGAGGCGGTCATGAATCTGTCGAAATCGCGCGCGGCGAACAAGTGGCGCAGGGCTTCCGGTTCCAGCGACCACTTGGTGTTGAACGCGGTGTCGAGGTCCCACGCGCGCACGGAGCGTTGTATGGTGCGGTAGGTGGGAAGCAGTTGAAACGCGGTGAGCGCGATGGCGGTGAGCGACACCCCCGCCACCACAAGCGTCGGGCGTTTCCAGTGCGCGGCCCGGCCGGGTGTGAGGAACACGGCGGCAAAGTACACCATCAGCGTGGACATCACACAACTTTCCGGACTGCCGCCCAGGATCTGCAAGACCACGAAGCCCACCGCCACGGTCAGCCATCCCCAGTGCGGGCGTAAAAGGTATTTCTGTACCGCCAGCAGGACCAGCGGTGTCCATACGGTGGACACCAGTTGGTTGCCCAGCGACACAAGGGAAAGGAAATATCCGCCGAGTCCCGCCACCAGCGCCGAGGCCGTGGCGGCCACCGCCGACACTCCCCAGAAACGCATCACCGCGTACACCGAAAAAACCAGAATGGCGTGGTGCACCACAACGAACAGGTTGTAGCCGTACGGAAAGTCGCCCGCGAACAGCAGGACGTTCAGTGGATACGCCGCATTGGGATGCAACAACGGCATGAATGGCACGCCGTTGAAGATGGAAGGATTCCAGTACGGTATGGCGCCCTGCATGTATGTGTGGAGCTGGAACCATTTCTCCGGCAGGCCGAATTTCATGACATCGCGGAAAAAGAACGTGTGCCCCAGGAACAGCACCGGCAGAAAATACCAGGCCAGCACCACCGAAAGGAGCGTCAGCGGCAACGCGTGCTGACGGAACCCCGGGTTTGCATTTTTTCCCATGCGATGCGTCTCCGTCTCCACACTACCCCAGCCGCTCGCGGCATTGCTTCAGCAATTCAGGTTTATGGGGAGCGATGCGTTGTTCGATCAGATAGTCCAACCGCGAGAACGTCCGCCACATGGTTTCCGTTTGGCCTTCCGCACGCAGGAGCAAAATTGAGTCCAGAAGCAGGCGTTCTTCATCGGTCAATTGACGGCCCAGTTCCTGCGCGCGTTGACGGGCGCGGTGGAGCCGGTCCTGTTCGATGTCCAGCGCCAGAAGACGCGTGGCCGGAATCACGTGATGCGGACAGGATTTCGTCAGCCGTTCCAGAATCCCGCGGGCGAGGTCGAGTTGGTTTGTGGTGACGTAGGCCCTCGCTACGTCGGTCCACAACTGCGGATCCGGGTGTCCGGACAGGTCCACCTGTCCGTATTCCTGCACGGCCCGGTCCCATTGCCCTTCGAATCCATAGGCACGGGCAAGAAGAATGTGTCCGCGATCGGGATTCATATTGGTTTTCTGGATTACGTCCGACCACAGGACGATGCTGTTGTGCCACACCGGCACCCGGTCGATGGTCAGCGCACCATACAGCACCACCAACATTATAATGCCTGCGAAGCGCATGCGCACCGGTCGAATGCGAAGTAAAAGCGTCGCCGCGATGAGGCAGAATCCCATTGAAGCAAGATAGAGGTAGCGGTCCGCGAGATAAATGGTGCGCGGCATGATATTGGTGTATGGCAGGAGTGCGGCAAAAAACACCACCGCCCCCCACACCACCGCACCGTGCCGCCGCGCGCGATCGGCATCGACAACGCATCGTTTGATTTCCACAAACATCCAACCGACGAGGAACAAAAGCCCTGGAATGAACAGGCCGAGCGTCAGCGGATCGAACCGGTCCCGCACCTCGATCAGGTACAGAGCGCACAGGTTCACCGGGAACAGAATGAGTTTCAAAAAATACGCATACAATTGGAAGAACAAAGTGACGTGCTGAGTGGGCGTGAAATGGATGGTGTCTTTGACGGCGATGCCGACCGTCATCGAATACGTCGCGGCGATGAACACGAGAACAACGCTCCACGCTGACGCCTGGAATGCAACCATGCGCCGCCAGGAAAAGGGACGCGGTCCCATCAAAAGTTCCGCGAACAGGATCATGCCCGGGATCACCACCACGGTCGGCTTGGTCATCATGCCCAGCAGGAGGAGCACAACCGATCCCGCCGCGTGGACCACATAACGCCGTGTGTCCCCTCCCACCCCGCGCCAGTAAACGAGCATCGACGCCAGCGCGAAGAACAGCGACAGCGTGTCCTTCCGGCTGGTGGCCCACGACACCGACTCGACATGAATGGGATGCACTGCGAACAACAGCGCCGTCACCCACGCGAGGTCGTGCCGTTTGGTTGTGTTGCGTATCAAATAAAACACGAGCAGGGAATTGAGCGCATGCAGAAGGAGGTTGTCAAAGTGAAAGCCGGCGGGATTCATGCCCCACAACTGATAATCGATGACATAGGACAGAGCGTAAATGGGATCGTAATAACCCGCCGTCGCCTGCGTGAATGCCCGCGGGATGAAACTCCAGTCCCAAGGGGTGTTGAGAAACGGATTTTTCAGGATGCGTTCGTCGATGTCATCGTAATTAAGAAATCCGTTTCGAAGCGAATGGATATAAACCAGAAAGCTGAGCGCCGCTACTGTGAAGGGAGCGCGGCTTGCGGAAGGACTGGATGCGTCGGCGGAGGTGGAAGGCACTGTCGGTTCTCGTTTAAGAGGAACGGTCGGTCTTTGTTGCCTGGCCCGCGGGCGGGCATGCTGTACGTTTGCTATTGGACCCCGCCGGCAGAACGCTGTCAACCTTCCCTTCATCCCGGATGGAGAGAGACCCCGCCGGACCCGTTTTCACGAAAAAAAACTCCCACCCCGGATACCGGGGTGGGAGCTTTGTTTTGAGTTTGGTTAACACAAACCCACGTGTCTCACGACACCCATGGATTACTGGATATTGCCGTTCGCATCCATGGTGTAGCTGGTCAAACTGTCCATATGCTGAGCCGTAGCAGCAAAGCCGGTTTCGATACCGGAACCCTGGATGCTGACCCGAGTGGATTGCACAAAACCGTATTGAGACTGAGTCACGGTATTCACGTTACATTGCCGGCTGGATCCTTCCTCGGCCCAGTAAGCTTTACAACCCAGGTACAGGTTGTGCAGGTTGGACTTGGAGTCCGAGTTGTATGCGCGTGCTTTGTACTGGTTGAACTGAGGAATCGCGATCGCCGCCAAAATACCGATGATGGCGATTACGATCAGCAGCTCGATCAAGGTAAAACCTTTCTCGTTTCGACTAATCATTACTTCTCCTCCTGATAAAGTTAACAGTTTCTGAAATTGAACCTGACTTCTGGGGCACTCGTCGTAATCGTTTGCCCATAGAGTGCAAGCTATATGCCGAACCCGCACCCCCTCCGCTAAAAATAAAATAAGCTAATTAAAATCAATAATTTAAAAATTTTCAATTATTTTAAATACCCCCTCATGCCTCGCCAACCACCCTTTTTAGGGACAAATTATGTCACTTCGAAGACAAAAATTTGTAAACCTCCTTTATATTTAAGGTTTGGACGCCCCTCCTCTTAAAAGGTCTACATATATAAGGAGGCAAGGGCGTTAGCGGGGTGAAGGAGCGCCGGTTCCGGCCTAGCCGTTTGCAGGGGCGCCGGGCCTGCTTCTCCCTTCGCCCGTTTTTTTCTTAAATAAATGAAATCAACCGGATAAGATTGAGGTACCGGATGGGTGGCGGACGGAATGCTTGCATCCCCCCCATCCTACATCATTATTTGTCCTGTTCATATCTCATGATCCCTCACCAAGGTGAACACATCGGAATCCTGGGCGGCAGTTTCGATCCCGTCCACAACGGCCACCTTGGTCTCGCGCGGGCGGCGCGGGCCACCTTTCATCTGGACCGGGTCCTGTTCATTCCGGCGGGGGTTCCTCCACACAAACAAAACCAGTCGATCACGCCGACGCACCACCGTCTGGCAATGTTGCGGTGCGCGCTGGAGGGAGAAGAAGGATTCGAAATCTCGGAGTTGGAAATCGAGCGCGGCGGGGTGTCGTATACGCTCGACACTCTGAAAGGTTTGCAGGCCCGATGGCCGGGCGTCGAACTTTACCTGATCATGGGTGCCGATACGTTTCGCGATTTTTCTACCTGGAAGCAGTATGACCGCGTGTTGCAGGCGAGCCACATCCTGGTGGCATCGCGTCCCGGCCACACTCTCGATGAGGCCGCGGAAGACATGACTGCCTTGATCGCCGACCTGCCGTTTTCCTACAGTCCGGAGACCTCCGATGCCACCCGGCGCACCTTCATTTGCGAGGAAACCGGACGCCGCATCGCGCTCTTCCCAATCCCGCCGCAGGCCGTGTCCTCAACGGAAATCCGGCAGGCGCTCCAGCGCGGCGATACGGTCAAAAAGATGTTGCCACCTGCCGTTACAGGGTATATCATGGCCCATCGTTTATACCAAGCACACCCCCATCCGATGTCTTAATGAGAGAGTCTTTAAGCGAACTCCAACAGTTGGTGGTCAACGCGGCCACCGAAAAAAAAGCTTCCAATATCATTCTTCTGGATCTGAGAAACCGCACGGACCTGACGGATTATTTCCTGATTTGCAGTGGGAATTCCAAGGTACAGGTTCAGGCCATCGCGGACAACATCCTCGAAAAAACCTCGGGCACTCCTTACGACGCTGTTGCGCAGGAAGGATACCAGCAGGGCAACTGGGTGATTCTCGATCTTGGAGACATGATAGTCCATATATTTTTGCAGGAAGTCCGGACACATTTCGACCTGGAGCGGCTTTGGGGGGACGTCCCCGTGATCGCGGCTATGAGCGAATGAACGAATGAACGTGAGGAGATTCCGGAACCATGGACAAAAAGAAAGTTTCCGAGCTGAAGTCCCAGTTGATCCAGATCCGGTCGGAAATTCTGGGAGACTTGGAAAAGAACATCAAATCCAGTCAGGATGAGGAATTCACCCAGCTCGTCTCGGATATGTCGGACGACGCGGCGCGCTCCTCCTCCCGGCAGATGCTCCTCAACCTGGGCGAGCAGGAACGGCAAAAGTTGAAGCTCGTGGAAGAAGCGCTCAGCAAGATCGCCACCGGAGAATACGGCGTGTGCTCCGAGTGCGAATCGAACATCCCGGAAGCTCGACTGCATGTGGTGCCGTTCACGCGATATTGCGTGAAATGCCTCGAAAAACTGGAGCAGGAAGAAAAATTCAACAAGCGGATGGATTCATACGGCGACGAAGCCGGTCCTCTAGGATGAATTCACCGTTCAACTGATTTGAACGACAACCTCCCAACCTGAACACACGACGTGACCCTGAAACTGATCTCAACTCTGATCGTTTTTATTCTGCTGATCGTTTACTTTACCTTCCTCAACCCCAGCGACGTCGAGGTTTACTTCACCCAGCACTTCTCAATGAAAATGCCCATCGTGGTGTTCATGCTGGGCTCGATCCTGGTCGGGGTGGTGTGCACCGCGCTGGCTACGGGTTTCCAGCAGTTCCGCTTATCCCTGCGCCGTTACGGTCAACAGCGGGTGGTGAAGAAGCAGGAAAAACTGCACCGCAAGTGGGAAGAACTGTTCCAGAAAGCCATCAACGAGATCACCAGCGGCCAGCGGGCCAAAGGCATCGCCCTGCTGGAAAAAATCCTCAACCAGGCGCCGGAACATTTTGAAGCGCTCGCACACCTGGGCGATCAATTGCGGGAGGAAGGCGATCCCGAACGTGCAGTGACCATGCACCAGCGGGCGATCAAACTGGACCCGGACAACCTGCCCGTCCGCTTCGCGCTGGCGAAAGACTATGCGGCCCTGGGCAATGTGGAAAAAGAAATCGCGACCTTAAAAGAAATCCGCGGCCGCAATCCCAATTCCCTGCCCACGCTCCGCCGGTTGCGCGACGCGTTTTTGAAAGCGGGCAACCCGGACCAGGCGTACCAGATGCAGAAGGCCATCATGCCGCTCATCCACGACGCCCGTGAGTTGGCGGAGGAACAGGAATTGTTCAGCCAGATCACGTACTCCAAGGGATACCAGCTGTACCAGGAAAAGAAAATTGAGCCCGCGATCGTGGAGTTGAAACGCGCGCTTCGCGAAAACAACCGTTGCCTCCCTGCTTACCTCATGCTCGGCCAGTTGTATCTGGAAAACAGCAATCCCAAGACCGCCATCAAATACTGGAAGGACGGGTTCGAGCTCACCCAATCGCCCCTCTTCCTGCTTCGCCTGCAGAACCTCCACGAGGATATGGACAAACTGCACGACAGCTACAAACTGTACCAGGAGGCCATCAGCGACGCTTCCAATGACGCCCAGCGCGAACTGCTTTCCATGCTCTATGCCCACCACCTCCTCCAGCACGAGGAAAAGGACACGGCCATGGATGTGCTCAACAACATTGAAAACCCGTCGCTCTCCACGCAGATGTACAGGATACGGATCCTGCTCGACCGCAACGATTACGCCCAGGTGGATGAAATCATGCACGCCACGCACAACCGCCTGACCACCGCCATCGAACAGTATGTCTGCACCGCCTGTCACCACACGGGCGACACGTGGCACGCCTTCTGCCCGCAATGCCACGCATGGAACACCATGCGGTTGCAGGCCGAAATCTCGATTTAACCCACAACGTCAGGCCAAAAAAAAACATGGGTCCGAAGACCCATGTTTCTCCTCCTCCAAATAAGCTTGCGGCTTCGCGCCGGTGTTGCGTGGATGTGTGCTCCGCCCGAACGCTTACGGGTTCATCAGCCGCGCATCGAGCAGACGCGTGTTCTTGGAATACGTTTTCGCGGACAACAGAATGCGGTCGCTGAACAGGAAGTACAGACCCTGGTCGGGGTATCGCGCCACCTGCGCCGTCAATGAAGCCGGCACGCCGTAACTCGCCACCACGTCTTCGAACTTCGCGCCGAGGCGGATGTCGCCCTGGTTGAACGCGCCTTTGAAGTTCGGACCGATTTCAATGGCTTCCACCACTTTGCCTTCGGTCAGCGCCCGGATCACGAGATCGTGATTGGGATAGGTGATCTCGATGTTGTCCAAACCCGGATCGGTGCCGCGGTTGATCTTGATGAATTCGGGAATGCCCAAAAGGTCGATCGCGGCTTGCAGGGGCATATCCACCGACAGGTTTTTGCCCACCACAATGTCCGCCGGAGTGGTTTCACCGGGGCGCGGCGCGCATTCCTGTTTCTGTTCCTCCACCGGCGCCGGTGCCGGGGCAGGTTTGGGCGCGTCCTGCGCGAATACTGTCTGCGCCGCAAAAACGAGGCTCATGACCAGCAAAAAATAGTTTCCGGATTTCACAACTCTCTCCTACAAAAGTGGACCCGTTAATCTTGTCAAATCCTGCACCCTACACGATGGAACCGGCCCCGGTCCCTCTAATAACAGTTTATCTATCAATGGATTATGAGCATTATTATAGCCGATTTCGGCATTCAGGTTAAGCGGATAATTGAATTTTCCTGCAAAAAATCAATAACTTCCCTTCATTTTGCCCATTTTAAGGGCGATTTGGGCGAGTTTTATTCCGGAAACCCCGGGTTGCGTCGCCGGTCCCGCTTTTTCTTCGCCTTGTCACGCTCGAACTGCCGCCACTTGTACGGGTCTTCTTTCAGTTGGCTGATGCTTTCGCGCGGCTCCTCTCCCAGCCACAAGTCGTCGAGGGGGGCCGGTTTCTTCGCCGTCTTCTTCGTTTCCTTGGGTAAAAACTTTCGGCGCTCCTCCGCTTCCTTGTTGGTGAGACCGAGTTCCATCGCGACGAGATCCTTGTCGCCCTTCCAGCTTTTGCGGCGTGCCAGCGCTTCGCCGCGCGCCTTGATCTCTTTCGCGTTGACCAGCCCGCTTCGCCAGGCGTCGGGGATGGCGTCGAATCCGTACAGCGCCCCGGCCCACGCCCCGGCCAGCGCGCCCAGCTTGTCGGCCTCGCGTCCGTAGTTGAGTGTGGCGGTGAGCACGGCGCCGAATCCGCCGGGCACATCAACCAGCATGAGCAACGCAAACGGCAGGAGGGTGAGCGCGTGCCCCTGCGTGGGATGCACGATGTCCACCCCGGTGAAGCGCGATGCGTTCTCCGCGATCCACTTGCCCAAAGCGTCGCACTGTCCCGGCTCGTAGCGCGTTTCCAGTTCGCGCAGGGTTTTGCTGAACGCCTGCGGGTCTTTCTCCACCGCATGCCAGGCGTCGCCGTGTTCGACCTGCAACAACGTTTCCACTTCTTCGCAAAATGCGACGGCGTCGCCGAACAGATGTTTCAACGCTCCGGGCTGCGACGCCGATTGCAACTCAAGGCAACGCGTCACAAGAAACCCGGTGAGCGCGGTGCCGACGATCTCCCAGGGATGAATACTGAACAGCCGCGCGAGCTCCACGCATTGGGTGCGGAAGGTTACGGAATTGCGTTTCATGTATGCGGCGATGGGTAGGGCAACGGAGAACGTCGCACCGAAGGCGTACGGTTCATTCGACTTCGCCATGTCCATGCGGTTGAGAAACGATTCGACGGTTTTATAGAAACAACCTTCCGGCCGGCGGAACACACCGAAATACCCTTCGGGTCCGTTCGCGCCCATGCGCATCAGCACATCGGCAATCGCTTCCGGCGCGGGCTTTTTGGTTGCGAGCAACACCTCGCTCACCGCCAGGGCCGCCTGCGTCTGCACGCCGTACAATCCCTTCATGCGGTACCGCTTGACGCCCTTGCCGATGTGAGGCTTGACGTCGTGGTAGGCATCGACGGTTTTGAAATACTGTTTGACGGTTTCGGGTTTGAGGCCTTTTACCGATTGGCCGAGCGCGTCGCCGACGGCCATGCCGTACCAACTGCCGAGGGCTTTGTCGTCGGAGGTGCTCATGCGGGAGGGGTTACCGGATGGCGAACAAGGGGGTGGGGCGGTCCTGCCGGGCCACCTCCACCGGCACCGGTGAAGCGGCGAGCGCGCGGTGGGCGTGGTTCAGTGCCAGCTCCGGCCGGTTGTTCTTTTCGCTCAGGTGCATCAGCACGACCTTTTGCAACTTATCGTGATTGAGAACACTCAACATCTCGCCACAGGTCTGGTTGGAAAGGTGACCCGTTTCGCTGGCCACGCGTTTTTTGAGCGACCACGGGTAGGAACCGTTGATCAGCATGTCAGGATCGTGATTGGCCTCGATCAGCAATACATCCATTCCCTTTAGCCGTGCCTCGACCGTCGGCGTGGACGACCCCAGGTCGGTGGCGTGCCCCAGCTTCAGCGATCCGCACCGCACGACATAAGCCACAGACTCCGCCGCGTCGTGCGGCGTGGGGAACGATTCGATGCGCAGGTCGCCGACCGCCACCTCGTCCTCGCGGGCGATGCACTGCGCCTTTTCGAACGGATCGTGGTGCCGCCGCGCGCCATCGAACGTGCCCTTCGTGGCGTACACCGGAATGCCATGCTTGTTGAGCAGTAACTTCATGCCGCGGATGTGGTCCGAGTGTTCGTGCGTGAGGAAGACCGCGTCGAGGTCGGTGACGTTGCGCTCCACCGCCGCCATGCGCATTTTGAGTTCGCGCAGGGACAGGCCGTTGTCGATGAGGATGCACGCGCGGTCGCTTTCGACAAACAGCGCGTTGCCTTTACTGCCGCTGGATAAAACGGAAAATCTAAGAATGGTCCTCCCCTTTCCCGGACTGCGCCCGGAGCAGGCACGTGGTTTCGTCACCCACTTTAAAACATTGTTTAAAGGAATTCCCCTCTGAATTCCTTTTTTACCGGCTCCTTTTCAAGGAGAGCGTGAAGGGGAGGTAATTAAGCCTGCCTCTTACCCCACCCAACCCTCCCCTTGTAAAGGGGAGGGACTATTAAAACAGGTAAACGTTTCCCGCGCAAACGCGTTTGCCTTTTTCCTCGGACACAGTCCGCGCCCACCGACCATCACAAGGACCAACGAGCCGGTACCCATTTGCTGCGGGCCACGCCCGCTAGTCGTGGTCGATCTGGGCTTTCTGCAGTTTGCCGCTGTAATCGACGAACACCGACTTCCATTCCGAGAAGGTTTCGAGCGCGGCGATGCCCACCTCGCGGTGACCGTTGCCGGTGCCCTTGATGCCGCCGAACGGAAGCTGGATTTCCGCGCCGATGGTGGACGCGTTGACGTAGGTCAGGCCCGTTTCCAGCAACTCGATCGCCTTGAACGCGCGATTGACGTCCTGCGTGTAGATCGCCGACGACAGGCCGTAGGTGGAGTCGTTGACGATGTCCACCGCTTCCTCGAAACTGTTGCAGGCAAGGATGCTGACCACGGGACCGAAGATCTCCTCCTGCGCGATGCGCATTTTGGATTCGACGTCGGTGAACACCGTCGGCTGGTAGAAGTAGCCGCTCTTGCAGACCTTGCTGTTGGCATGACTGCCACCGGTCAGCAGTTTCGCGCCTTCCTCTTTGCCGATCTCGACATAGCGGTGCACTTTTTCGCGCGCCCTGTCGTTGATGAGCGGACCCATGTCCACTTTCTCATCGAGGCCGTTGCCGAGCTTCAGCTTCTTCGCGCGCTCGACCAGCATGTCGGTGAACTTCTTCGCCACTTTTTTGTGAATGACAACGCGACTGCACGCCGTGCACCGTTGCCCCGTGGTGCCGAACGCACCGAACATCACCCCTTCCAGCGCGAGGTTCAGGTTGGCGTCGTCCATGATGATGATGGCGTTCTTGCCGCCCATCTCCAGCGAGTACTGCTTCATCCTCTGCGCACAGGCGCTGGCGATGCCCGCCCCGGTCTGCGTGGAACCGGTGAATGACACCATGTCCACATCCTTGTGTTCGACCAAAGGCGCGCCTGCATCGGGTCCGTAGCCCGTGACCATGTTGACCACGCCGGGGGGCAGTCCCGCCTTCTCGAAAATGTCCATGAAGTTGACCACCGTGAGCGGCGTGTCTTCCGCCGGTTTGATGACGGCGGTGTTACCGCAGATGAGCGCCGGGATCAGTTTCCACGACGGGATGGCGAGCGGAAAGTTCCACGGCGTGATGCAGGCGACGACACCCAGCGGCATCCTCACCGACATGGCGAATTTGTTTTTGAGTTCGGAGGGCACCGTCTCGCCCGCCATGCGCCGGCCTTCGCCCGCGGCGAAGTAGGTGAGGTCGATCGCTTCCTGCACGTCGCCGCGGGTTTCCGCGATGACCTTGCCCATCTCCTTCGTCATGTCCTGTGCCAGCGATTCCTTGTGCTTGACCAACAGCTCGGCGACCTTGTACATGATCTCGCCGCGTTTGGGCGCCGGGGTTTCCCGCCACATCTTTTTGGCCTTGGCCGCGGCGGCGACGGCCTTGTCCACGTCCTTCTTGTTCGACTTCTGGAACCGGCCCAGCACCTCGTTGCAGTTGGCGGGATTGGTGTTTTCAAAAATCTCGCCGCTGGACGAGGCCACCCATTTGCCGTTGATGTAGTTTTTGTATTCCTTCGTCATGCAACACCTCCGAATGGAAATGTATTGAGATCGGACTGGGGGAGCGAAAGGAGATCGATCATTGGCACAGGCCGGGACCCTCCGGAGACCGATGAAGACCCGGGTTCATGAAAAATCCGGTGTCTGGAAAAGAAAATGCGGCCAAAATCACCGCTTAATTGGAATATAGGTAAATGCCAGGGGGAAGTCAAGCGGGCCGGCGGAGGGCCGCCATGCGCGGGGGAATCACTTGGAAATCAAAACTTTTTCCAGTTCCGGCTCAGGGACAGCATCCACGATTTCCACTTTACCGAGAGTGTGAACGAGGATGAAACGGATTTTCTTTTCGCGCGCTTTTTTGTCGCGGTACATGGACTCGATGTAATCGCGTGCGGAAAAATCCGGAAGCGCCGTGGGCAGGCCGTAGAGGTCGATGAGCTTGGTGATGCGCTCCACCGTGGTGGCATCGCAGTATCCCATCTGCTGAGACAGGCGCGCGGCGACGACCATGCCGATGGCCACTGCCTCGCCGTGCTTGTATTGCATGTATTCGGTGAGGGCTTCGACGGCGTGGCCGACGGTGTGGCCATAGTTGAGCACCATGCGGTAATTGCTTTCGCGTTCGTCCTTCTCCACCACCCGCGCCTTGATGGCGCACGAGGTTTCGATGATGTGCGCGAGCGCTTCCGGATTCTGTGCCTGGATCGCTTCCACGTTGTCTTCGAGATACTGGAACAGGGCCGGGTCCTCGATGACGCCGTACTTGATGATCTCCGCCATGCCGGCGCGGAACTCGTCGGGAGGCAGTGTCTTCAAGGTATCGAGGTCGATGATGACGGCGCGCGGCTGGTAGAACGCACCGATCATGTTTTTGCCGAGCGGGTGGTTGACGGCGGTTTTACCGCCGACACTGCTGTCCACCTGCGACAGCAGGGTGGTGGGCACCTGCAAAAAAGGAACGCCGCGCTGGTAGGTGGCGGCGACAAAGCCGGTGAGGTCGCCGATCACCCCGCCGCCCAGGGCGACCATCAATGTATTGCGGTCGTATGCGCTTTCCATGAGGTGGTCATACACCACTTCCGCACTGGCCAGCGTTTTGTGCGACTCGCCTTCCGGAATCTCCACGGTGCGGCTTTCGATGCCTGCCTGCTTCAGTCCCGCTTCCAGCGCAGGCCCGTACAGGGCGCGGATGGACGGGTGCGTGACGATCACCGCGCGGCGCAGACCAGTGAGCGAGGGAACGCTCTCCTCAAGGATGCCAAATAGATTCTGGCCGATCAGGATGTCGTAACTCCTGTCGGCCAGATCTATCCTCAAAACTTTCATTGAAACCTATTCGATGTTTTCCCGCACAATGGTGGGCGTAACGAAAATCAGTAATTCCGAGATGGTATCATCTTGCGAGCGATTCTTGAAGAGATAACCGAGAATCGGAATCTGGTGCAGGTAAGGCACCCGCACGCGGTTTTCGTTGATTTCCTGCTGGAAGAGGCCGCCCAGCACCACCGTGGCGCCGTTGTCCACCAGCACTTCGGAATTGGCTTCCTTGGTGATGATGGTCGGCACACCGTTGACCTGCTGACCGAAGTCGGCCTGGTTCTGGGTGGCGGTGATCTTCATGTACACGTCCTCTTCCGCGGTGATATGCGGCTTGACGGTCAGGTTGATTTCCGCATCGACGAATTCGATCTTCGTGCCTTCGTTGGCGGAAAAGGTCTGATACGGAATCTCCCGGCCGCTTCGGATCTTGGCTTCCTTGTTATCCAGCGTGGTCACCTTCGGGTTGGCGATGGTGCGCGATTTACCCTCGCTTTCGGCGGCGGCAAGAATCAACTGCAACTGATGATCCGCATCGCTCATGGTCAACGTGTACAACCCGGCGGGCGTGGTCACGTTGGTGGCGAGGTCCACCAGGAATTCTCCGTTCAACGTGGTGGGGAAACCCGGGTTGGCGACGTCGATGTTGTTGTTCAGCGTCCATTGCAGACCGAGGTCCTGCGTGAACGACCGCGCGATCTCGATGATACGCGATTCGATCATCACCTGCGGAGTGCGAATGTCCAACGTCTGGATGACCGACACCATTTCCTCAATCTTGTCTTCGATGTCGGTGAGGATCAGGGTGTTGGTCCGGGTGTCGGATGAAATCTGCCCACGGTCCGCAGACTTGATCTTTTCCAGATTTTTCACCATCTCGGCAATGTCTGCGTAACTGATGCGAATCATCTCCGTCACCAGCGGCTCGGATTTTTTGGCTTCCTCCAGCGCCGCTTTGGGTGCGATGCGGATGATGTTGTTCTGGCATTTGCGCGCGAGTCCGTAGTTGTCCAGTATCAGTTCCAGCGCCGTATTCCAGCCGACATCGACCAACCGGACGTTGACGTTGCCGCTCACGTCCGGCGACAGAACGACGTTGAACCCACTGACATCAGAGATGATGCGGAAGATGTTTTTGAGGCTCGCGTTCTGAAAATCGAAGGTGTAGCTTTCCTTCTGGCCACCAAGCAATTGGGCGCAGGTGTCTTCCAGACTGGCTTTGGACCCCGATTCATAAAGAGATCCTTCCTGCTGTCCGCTCGTCATGCCCATTTCCTCTTCAAACGAGGAGGCGGTCTGGGCGACGTCCTTTTTTTCCGCTTCCATGGAAGCGGCCTGAATGCGGACGTCCAGGCTGTTGGGTCCGGTTTTGACGATTTCGTAACTTGCGGTCTGGTTGAGACCGATCTCCAAACGCAGAACCTTCGCTTCTTCAAAGTAAGTCGGCGTGACGGTGCTGACCACTCCCTTGTTGACCTGGATGGCGCCGGTCAGCATACCCTGGGAGGTTCCTGGAAAATCGAGCACCAGGCGGAGCGGGTTTTCCAGTTTGAAGGCGGTGTAATTCATGGAACCGCTGATCCGGAGTTTGATGGAGGTTTCCTTGCCTTCTTGGTCTGCGCTCAGGCCCTGGACTTCGTTCATGACCGAAGCGGGCGCCTCTTCGGTCATTTGAGCCACATTCCAGACCTTGCCGTTTTTTCCATGGGTGCTTTTTCCGGATTTGGTGACGGAAATCCCCTTCATATTTTCCGGCTCAACGGAGGTGTGGCCCTTGTCCCCCGTGGCGCCGAAAACCGGGAACGCCGTCAGACACACGCCCATCACGACGACGGTCAAACAAGAGATATGCATTTTCATGTTTTTGGTTTTCACAACACGCTCCTCATTCATCGGCCGGTTTAGTAAACTCCAGATATCGGGTTTGCGTCCGGATATTGCCCTGATAATCGCGGATACGTTCGATTATGGTGATCTTTTCCTGATCGATGGCCTCGACCACACCGTAGCGCGGGCCCAGCAGGGAACCGACGCGAATGGTGTGCCCGAAGGTATCCGGGGTTTCCACCAAGGCAACGGTCTCCTGACCGTTCCAGATCAGGCCGGACAGTTTCAATTGGCCCAATTCATTTTGCAGGTCGGAGCCGATCTGCATGGACCCAATACCGCTGGCCTTTTCAATCAGGTTTTTGTAGTTGTTGAGTTCCTCGATGATCTCGTCCTTGCTCATTTTCCGCAATTCGCTTTTGTTCTTGAACAACGCCGCATAGTATTCGAGATCGGAATGGAGGCGCGGATCGGTCCGCTTGACAGCGCGGTACACCTCATAAGGAATGGAAGGCAAACCGCCCAGTTCCTGATCCATGCGGCTCCGGAACAACCTCTGTTCCTCCATTCTTTCGTGCATCCGTTCCTGCCGTCCCTTGGCTTCCTCCTGCTGACGTTGAATGGCTTCTATATCCACTTCATCAATCTGAGGCACAAAGGGATCGCGCTTGTCCGTGAACATGTAACGCAATCCCGGAGCAAAAACAGCTTTGAGGGTGTCGAAATCTTCCTTGGTGGATTTCAACCTCCGCACCACTTCCTGCATGGCGCCAACGGCACGCCGGTTCATTTTGGCGATGCCCTCGGCATTTCCTTCCTGGTCCATCTGGTTGTACCAGCGTCCTTCCGGGGACTCATAGAAGCGGACCATCCGCTCGATTTCGCGGTCGCTGAGAGCTCTGTAGCGGAACAAATTGTCGATGATGTGCAAAGACCGCTGATGGTCGCGCAGTTCCATTTTGAGTTTCATGATCAGCTTCTCCGCACTGCCCACCGCGAAGAAATCGTTCAACGGCGCCACGGTCCGCAAAATGGATGCCTTGAATTTGATTTCGTAATCCACCTGGGACTTGGCTTTTTCCAGGCGATTTATCAACTCCAGCCGGCTTTTTTCCGGAGGATTGTTGGTGATGCTTTTGAGAAAACTTTCATACTCACCCCAACGCTTCACATAGCCGGAATCCAGAGATGCCACCCGGCGTCCCAAGGGAGAGCGGAAAAAACGGATGGCGCGGCGGATATGCGTGCGGTTGAAACCGTCCCGCAGGGTCCGGAACTTGGCGTTGTAAAATTCGTTGGTGTTGAACGCACCTTCATACACTTCGTTGATGAGGGTGATGTGTTCCCTGGAAAGTCCAAGAGAGGACAGCAGATTGGGACTGGTGAAGACGGAAGGGTCCATCGTCATCCGGGCCACCAGCGCCTTTTCCTTTTGCGATCCACTGACCACAAACAACTGCCGCACCAGAGACGTTTTATTTTGCGTCCTGGCCGCCTCAAGCGGAGGCACCCAGGCGGCAAGAATCAGCGTGACTGCCATCAGGGACGCCGTGAGCCAGCGCGTGCCGCTTCTGTAGGGGAATCCGTTGGAGTGTTGGGTCTGCGTTTTCATGGTCGCGTTCCACATATGGTTTTATTCACCCTCTTTTTCCGATCCTTCGATGTAAGCAAAAGTTTTTGCCTGAATATCCGTCTTCAACAACAGGACCGCCTCCCGCTTGGCTTCTCCCATTTTCCCCTTCACGGAAACCTGGGTGGTTTCCCGCACCATTTTGAGCTTGGAAATGTTCACCATGCGCAACAAGCTCTGCAAGGTGTCAAAGAAACCGGCCGTACGGTAATAATCCCCGGTGATGGTCATGGTGATGGGGATTTCCTTGTAGAATCTTTTTTCGGAAGCCTCGTCCAGTCGGAAAGTGACGATGTTCACGTCCAGAAACCGCCCCACGTCCGAAATCTTGTTCAACAGCGTGGGCAACTGCTCCACCAGCGGGAGCTGACGTTTCTTTTCCACCAGCGTGCCCGAAAGCGTGGCGACCTGCTTGGTGATCAACTCTTTCTGGGACACTTCCTGCTGGTACAGCTTCAACTTGTCCTGGGTTTTGCCCAGCTTGGTTTCCAAATCGCGGTACTCATCCTGGTAAGCACTGTAGACCAGAAAGTAGTACATCAGGATAACACCGAAGCACAGCACCGCACCCGCCATGATGGCCTGAGGTTTCTGAAACCGGTCCAGCTTGTCGTATGGAATCTTGTCTAAAATTTTATCCATGGTTCAACCTTTTTGCGGAGCCTCAAGTTTAAGCACATGACTGTAAATGGTGAATTCCTTGACCGGATGATTCTTTTCCCATTTCTGTTCGGTCTTCGCCAGCATCACATGGTCGAAGTACGGCAGGGTCCGCAATCGATCCACGAAATGGACGATTGCCTGATGATCGTCCCCCTGTCCGGTGATCTGAATGAATTGATGCGGTTCGAATTCGCGCCCTTCTTTCTCCGCCCTGGCACGCTCTTCCCTCAGCCCGTCCTTGTTGACTCCAAGGAACAGATCCGGAACGTTTGCGAGATCATCCAGCGTACGTTGTTCCACGACGGTCAACCAGACCCCATCCGGAAGACTCCGGCCCAGGTCTTCCAGCAGTTCCGTGGTGCGGCTCCTCTTGGTACGAAGACCATCGATGCCTTTGATGATGTCGCCGTACCGCTCCTTTTTCTTTTTCAGCTTCTGAACCTTCCTGTAATCCGGCGTCAATGTGTTCACCTGGGCCTGCACTTCCTCGATGTCTCCTTCCAACTGCGCGACGGTGACCAACTGCCACGCCCAGACCATGAAGCAAGCCACACCGGCCAGCAAGCCAGCGCTCAGAATGCCGGCAAACAGCTTCTGTATGATGATTTCCCGGACAATGCGCTGGTAGTCGTATAAATTGACGCGAATGAGATTCATGGGTTATTTCACCTTTTGTTCTTTTTTCTTGGACTCCATCTGCTCGAGGTAATCGAACCGCCTCGAAGCCAGGCCAATGGCCACCGCAGACATGGGCGCCATGTGCGCCAGGGCTTTCTTGTCAAAGGTGGAGGGAACCTTGATGGATTCAAACGGATCAAACACCTCCACCGGCACCGCCATGCGGTCGGCGATCAGGCCATCGACCCCGGGAATCAACGCCCCGCCTCCCATGATGAAGACCTTTTCTACCTGGCTGTTGGAAGTGGAGCTGAAAAATTCAAACGCCTTGTGGAGTTCTTCGATGAGTGGATCGAACGAATCGAGGATGACGTTGATCACGTCGTCCTTTTCCACCTCTTCCGGCAGGACCCCATACTTGAATGCCTCGGCATCCTTGGGTTCGAGCTGGAAACGGCTGACCAGATTCTGCGTACACATGCCGCCACCCACCGGAATGTCGCGGGTGAAGGTGCTGACGCCGTCCATGAGGATGTTGAGATGGGTGAACGTGTGTCCGAGATCGACCAGCGCCACCGATCCCATGTCCTTGACATTGCGGGAATTGGCCAGGGCATTGACCATGGCGAACACGTCGAGGTCGACAATCACCGGCTTCAGACCGGCGGCGGCCAACACGGCAAGGCGGCTGTCGATGATTTCGTTCTGCACCGCCACCAGCAGAATGTCCAGCTTCTCCTCTTCCTCATCCTCGATCTCATGCTCTTCAAGAACCGTGCTCGGTTCCAGCACCTGGTAGTCAATGCGCACATCGTCGATGTCAAAAGGAATGTACTGCTCCGCTTCCTCCTGAATCGCATCGGCCAGATCTTCTTCCGGCATGGCCGGCACTCGGATTTTCTTGATCATCACCGCCTCGCCGGAGACGGAAACCACGGCAAACCGGTTGTTTATTTTTTCGGCGGCGAGCAGACGGGTGAGGGCGTCGGTGACCTGCTCCTCATCGCGCACCACTCCATCCGTCACCGATTCCGGTTCCAGGGGCATGAGTCCGAAATTCTTCAACTCAAACTTGCCCGGATCCCCATCGAGCTGGGCGACCTTGATGGAATGCGACCCGATATCAATAGCCAACAACGGAGTTTTGGCCGAAAGAAACATGTAACGTCCTCTGCGTGTGAGATTGGTTTCGCTCTTGACGGGAACCGCCCTCCGGCGAACCGGAATCCGGGCCCCCTCCTCCTGCTTTCCTTTTAATTATCAGGATGCCGCGGCCTCCACCGCCACCTCCATCCATTAATGAAACCGTTGAACTCCGAACGGCATCACGCCTGCTTTCTCCCCTTTCCGGTCTGGCGACGCACCTTGACCCTGGACTTGGATTTGGTTCTACCCTGGCTGGATACCCGGTCGTCGACAGAAGATTCCTCCCCAAAGACTTTCGAGCGCTCCCCCAGTTTGTAACCAAGTGCAAGAATGATTTTGCGTTTGGTGTCCAAGCGGCAATCGTTCCCTTTTTCAATCCGGTCGATGGTTTGCACGGTGACACTGGCTTTCCGTGCGAGCTCGGCCTTGCTCATCATCTTCGACTCGCGGATTTTGCGGACATTATTCACACTGGCCACAATATTCCCCTCCTTTGGCTAGAAAATTGGGACGAATTGCGCATGACTTCTAAGTACTTGCTATTCAGTTTTTACGGATGCCTACCAATATACTTGAATGTTTATTATTATGTCAATAATTTTTTTGAATTAACTTTTATTTAAACAAATTTATATAAATTTAAATAAATTTATAGCCCGGCTTGCGACGCCGCCAAAGGGCCGCTCTCCCGCTTCTGAAGCGGGTTTCCCGGCCTCCGGCATCCGCAAACGCAACCACCGGCCCATTGAAAAGACAGGCCTATTCGCCACATCGCATTCCCCTCCGCGGGCCCGGCTAAAAAAAGAGTGCGAATGCCTCGCCTCCAGCTTTCAAATGCCGGTTGGAATGGCCCGGCAATTCCGCTACAATCTTCCGCCATGAAACACGTTTACCTCGAAACCTTCGGGTGCCAGATGAATGTGGCCGACACCGACCGCATGGAACTGCTGCTGTTCCATTCCGGCTACACCCGCACACAACATGCGGAGGATGCGGACCTCATCCTGGTCAACACCTGTTCGATCCGGGACAAGGCGGAGCAAAAGGTGTATTCGCTGTTCGGCTCGTTCCGCCCGCTCAAGCAACAGAACCCGGACCTGTTGTTCGGACTCGCCGGGTGCCTGGCGCAACAGGAGCAGGAGTCCCTGCTGAAGCGCATGCCGTTTCTGGATTTCATCATCGGTCCCGACGCGGTGGAGGACATTCCGCTTGCTGTCGACCGTGTTCGCCGCGAGGGCAAACCGCTGGCCTGGACGGAGTTCGACCGCGAGAAGCATTACTCCATTCCCGTGGTCCAGCCGGTGAAACCGCCCGGCCCCAGCGCCTTCGTCAACATCATCAAGGGATGCGACAAGTTCTGTTCGTTCTGCGTGGTGCCGTTCACCCGCGGGCGGGAAAAGTCGCGGGAAGCGTCGGAGATCTACGGCGAGGTGCGGCAGTTGGTGGACCAGGGCGCGAGGGAGATCATCCTGCTCGGCCAGAACGTCAACGCCTACGGCAAACGCGGCCTCGAAAAACCGGTGGCCTTCCACGAACTGCTGTACGGCGTGGCGGAAATCCCCGGCGTCGAGCGCCTGCGCTTCACCACCAGCCACCCGCGCGACTTCACGCCCGAAACCGTTCAGGCGTTTCGCGAGATCGACAAGCTGGTCAACCATTTGCACCTGCCCGTGCAGTCCGGTAACGATCGCATTCTGGACCGCATGCGGCGCAGTCACACCGTGGCGGAGTACATGGAACAGATCGACGCACTGAGAAACGCGGTGCCGGACATCGCGCTGTCCACCGACATCATCGTCGGCTTTCCCGGCGAGACGGAAAGCGAGTTCGAAGACACGCTCCGCCTGATGGAGAAGGTGGGCTACAGCAACAGCTACATGTTCGCCTACAGCCCGCGGCCCAACACCCCCGCCGCGTTGTACGAGGACTCCGTGCCGGAGGAGGAAAAGAAACGCCGCCTGCACGCCACCATCGACCTGCAGTCGCGGCTGACGGACCAACTGAGTCAACAGTTCCTCGACAAAGAAGTCGAGGTGCTGGTGGAAAGCCGGACGTCGCGGCAGAACATGACGTTCAAAGGCCGGAACCCGGAATACTGGATGGTGATCTTCTCAGGCGGAGAGGATGAATTGCAGACCGGCGACCTCGCCCGTGTCCGGGTGCACAGCGCACAGGGCCATGTCCTGAAAGGCGAATACGTTTCCAAACACGCACCGGCTACCGCGGTGAGCCTGTAAGTCCTTCCCGAAAATTTGGATACACTTTACACAGATACGCACATCCTGTATCTGCCCTTCATTTTATCTGCTCAATAAATTCCCAGGTTGTTGTAGATGTCTTCTTCGAGAAGGTCGGCGTCGGGGCCGATCATCTGGAGGGTCATGCGCATGTCGCGGATGGATTTCACGTCCGGCGGGTCCAGCCGGTCGGAGAGTTTTTCGAGCGTATCGGTGCAGAACTCGTCGAGGTCCGCCAGCACCTCCAGTATTTCAGTGGGCAGGTCTTCCAGGCTCACCTGTTGGGACTCAAGGTAACGCAGGACCTGGATGAGGCGCAGTTTGACGCCCACCGTCTGGTTGCGGATGTCGGACACCGGTTTCGGTTCCGGGCATTGCAGTTCTTCGCAGATGCCCTGGAGCATTTTGCGCAGATAACGGTAGAACGCCTTGTGCTGGCGGTCGTCGTAAAAGCGGTCGCGCTTCGCGCCGAACAGCAGGTCGAACACCGCTTCGATGTCGAAGTCATCTGTCGCCATCACCGAAACCAGGATGGCCTTGAACTCGAGGTCGTTGAAGGCGAGCCCCATGTCTTCGAAAATTTCAGAAAGCGATCCCGTCCGGCCGGTGGGGGTTTGCTCCACCACTTCCCACACGTAAGGCTCCGGGCCCGAAGGGTTGTCCGGAGCGAGATGAATGCCCCGCAGTTCATCGCGCACCACGCGCATGCGGTTCAGGCTTTCCACCATCTCCGGCAATGAGAACGCGGGAATCTCCACCCGCCGCTCGACCAGCGTGAACAGCGCATACAGAAGCTGTTTATCAAGGCGATCGGGTCCCTTTCTTTTGCGGGTGAACAAATCGGACAGCACCCGCTCGAGCGCGATGTACAACGACCGAAGACGAATGCGGTCGCCCCGCTCCCTGTCCGCCGGGTACGGATGCAAAGAGAACGTACCGCCGCGGTAATCCTCCAGCCGCGCCTGCAGGGCGTCGCCCGGTTTCATTCCATGCTCTCGATGGAGCGCGCGCACGTCCCACGCGGTGACGGTGAGCATGCTTTTGCCGGGCACGAACTGGTTGACCTTGATCTGGTCAGGGAAATGCCGCTCATCACAGTATTGAAAATACGGAATGACGTCTTCGATGAAAAACGTTTTGCGTTGTTTTGGAATGGCACGGCCGTCGGCATCGACAAACGCCAGATCGCCTTCTTCCAACTCGCACGACACGAATGGCGCCAGCCGGTGGCCGGGCACGAGCAGTCCCTCTTCCTGCTCCACCTTGCCGGGATACAGGATGAGTGGAATGCGCCCCAGCCGGTTGAGGATGAGACGGAATGGAAGAAAATCGTTGTCGCCGACTTCAATCAGATAATCGTGGTTGTTGAGCTTGGCTTTCAGATGATCCAGCGTGTCGGGCGCAATGCGTCGCCGCCAGCGTTCCTGAATGCGAGAGACGTAATCCTCTAATGTGAAGGGGGCCTGCGATTCGCGGATCAATGTTTCGGCGAGCGTGTGGAGCGTCAGTCTTGGCGGCATGAACGAAAAAACCCGGTTCGGTAATGATGGTTCGTGGAAAAACGAAAGAAAACCGGATCGGCAGGAATGCTTCCCGTTGAATCAAGGCAGGCTATGGTGGGCCGCTTGTGGGAATCTGCGACCCGATGTGCTGGCCAAATGCTAACACAAAAAAATTGCGGTGTGTACCCCCATTGTATTGGAAGGCAGTGAAGCGGAAGGGAATGGAAAAACCCACCCCGCCCTTCACCCTCACCCCGGCCCGTCACTCCGTGAGTGGTCCCGCCAGGAGAGAGGGTCCGGTGACAGGTGTTTGTTTAAAACGTTTCCTCAGGCATTGCCTGATTGGCGCGGGCATGGCCCGATTAACGATAGGGCATCTGGTTGCCGGACAGTTGCGCCTCGATGTCCCGCTCGATCTGGTTCTCGCTGGTGACGAACTGCTCGAGTTCTTTTTCGCTGTTGAACTCGAACGTGCGCGGTTCCTTCTGTCCACAGATTTCTTCATCCTGCTCCACGATGACCTTCGTGCCTTCGATCGACTGGATGGAGAATTTTTTGCGGGTGCGCAGGCGCGCAAAGATTTTGCGGTAGTTGATTTCTATGTCATGTGCATGCTGCTCGGACATATCGCACTCCTTAATTTATGAAAAACGGTTGAAATCCGGGTTCGATGCTTTGAGTTTGGACCCATTATAGAATTCCCCGGGACGGAGTTCAACCGGGTTGCACCCGCCGGAAATGGTTTGGAGCAAACTGGATACTGCTTTAGAGTCACGGCGGAGGTGCCGGCCGATGGGCGGTAGCCATCCGCTTTGGACGCACCCCGCGCCCACCGATCATCGCAGGGATCACTGAGCAGCAGCCATTTGCTCCGGGCGCAGTCCGCGCCCACCGATCATCGCAGGGATCACTGAGCAGCAGCCATTTGCTCCGGGCGCAGTCCGCGCCCACCGATCATCGCAGGGATCACTGAGCAGCAGCCATTTGCTCCGGGCGCAGTCCGCGCCCACCGATCATCGCAGGGATCACTGAGCAGCAGCCATTTGCTCCGGGCGCAGTCCGCGCCCACCGATCATCGCAGGGATCACTGAGCAGCAGCCATTTGCTCCGGGCGCAGTCCGCGCCCACCGATCATCGCAGGGATCACTGAGCAGTAGCCATTTGCTCCGGACGCAGTCCGCGCCTACTCGAATTTGCGCAGAACGAGGGTGGAGTTTTTCGAGCCGAAGGAGATGCAGTTGCTGATGGCGGTGCGAATAGGAGTGTCCCGGCTTTCGTTGGCGATGTAGTCCATATCGCATTCGGGATCGGGGTTTTCCAAATTGATGGTGGGCGTGAGCACTCCGTGCTTCAAAGACAGCGCCGTCACCGTGACCCCCAACGCCCCGGACGCTCCCTGCGGGTGCCCCACCATCGACTTGGTCGAGCTCACCGGAATTTTCATCGCATATCCATTGAGCGCCTGCTTGACGGCGAGCGTCTCGATCTTGTCGTTGAGCACGGTCGAGGTGCCGTGGAAGTTGATGTAGTCCACATCCATGTCGCTCAGCCGCGCGTCCTTGAGCGCCAGCTTCAGCGCGCGTGTCGACTGCTTGCCATCGGGCATGATGGCAACGCGATGATACGCATCGCAGGTGGTGCCGTAACCGATGATCTCGGCGTACACCTTGGCCCGGCGCTTTTGCGCGCGTTCCAGGTCTTCCAGAACCAGCATCCAACTCCCTTCCGCCAGCACGAAACCTTCGCGGTCCCTGTTGAACGGACGCGACCCGCGTGTGGGATCGCCGTTGAAATGCACCGGGTTGGCGCGCATGCGCTGGAAGCCGGTCATCATCGCCGGCGTCACGCAGGCTTCGACGCCTCCGGTCAGAAACCAGTCTTCCTGCCCGAAACGGATGGCGTTGAAGGCGTAGCCCATGGCGTCGGTCGAGCTGGTGCATCCGTTGCTGATGACATGGCTCCGCCCCTGCAGGCCGAAACGCATCGACACCTCGCTCGACAGCATGCCGACCAGCGAATTGGAGATGGCATAGGGGCTGATCTTGTGGCGGTCGTCGGAGTAGAAAAACGCAAACTGCTTTTCCGAGAAGTCGAATCCGGAACCACCGGTGCCCACCAGCACGCCCAGGCTCTCGAAATCCTCTTCCTCAAAATCCTTGAAGTTGATGCCCGCGTCCTCGAAAGCCTCGGTCGCCGCCGCCACGCACAGAGGCACCGAGCGCGGCAGTTTTTTGAGCTCGGTTTCGCCGTAAACCTGCCGGGGGTCAAAGTCGGTCACCTCCCCCGCAATCATGCAGTCCAGCCCTTCGGGATCGAAACTCTGAATGCGGTCGATGCCGCTGACCCCGTTGCAGGTGTTTTTCCAGAATGTGTCTTTACCGATCCCGTTGGGACTGACGACACCCAGACCGGTGATCACCACTCGTCTTGGAAACATACGTTCACTTGCTCAAAAGAAAAAGATGAAGGCGCGATTCTACCACACCCGAAGCTCCTATTATATACGGGTCCACCCCCTGCCGGGAGGAGACCTTTCAGCGCAATCGATCGGAAATATTCTCACTGCCGGGTTTTAGTGCTATGCTTTGCCGGAACGCAGACAGTCCGTTTGCGGGCCCCCTTTCTGGAGCATGCCGTTTTTGAGCCTGAACCTTTCCATACGCGAACAGACCGGACAGATGCTGATCGCCGGGTTTGAGGGCACCCGCATCACCCGCGCCGTCGAAGACCTGATCCTCAACCACCACATCGGCGGGTTGATCCTGTTCGACCGCAACTACGAGAACCCCCAGCAATTGCATGCATTGACGCGGGACCTGCAACAGGTAGCGGCGGCGTCCTCCATCGGCCTGCCGCTGTTCCTCTCCGTGGACCAGGAAGGCGGCCGCGTGGCGCGGCTGAAAGCA
The DNA here is from genome assembly GCF_021845525.1 of Nitrospina gracilis Nb-211. Lineage (NCBI taxonomy): Bacteria > Pseudomonadati > Nitrospinota > Nitrospinia > Nitrospinales > Nitrospinaceae > Nitrospina > Nitrospina gracilis. The sequence continues at coordinate 2,952,967 of NZ_JAKJKD010000001.1, forward strand.
CCGTTCACGGAGTTCCCCCCGGCGATCGGCCTCGATCGCGTGCGGTCCGAGGACCTCGCTTACGAGTTCGGCCGCGCCCTGACGCGCGAGCTTTTCGAGGTGGGCATCAATATGGATTACGCGCCGGTGCTGGACGTCCACACGCATCCTGACAACCCCGTCATCGGCGATCGCGCATTCAGCACCGATCCGCGCTGGGCCGGACTGCTGGCGGTGGCGTTCATGAAGGGGTGCCGCGACTCCGGCGTGATTCCCGTCGGCAAACACTTTCCCGGCCACGGCGACACACACCTCGACTCCCACCACGACCTGCCATGGGTGGATCGCGATGCGGAAGGCTTGCAAAGTGTCGAGCTGGCGCCGTTTGCGCACGCCATCCAGCACGGGCTGGGGGCCATCATGACCGCCCATGTCATGTACCCGGCGTGGGACAAACACCTGCCGGCAACGTTTTCGAAACGCATCCTGCAGGACATCCTGCGCGGACAGATGGGCTTCGATGGCGTGATCATTTCCGATGACCTGGAGATGAAAGCGGTGGATCAGCATTTTTCGTTCGACACCTTCGCCGAACGCGGTGTCGAAGCGGGGGTGGACGCCTTCCTCATCTGCCACCACCGCGACAAGGTGCTGGCCCTGCACGACCAGCTGAACCGCGGGGTGGAGTGCGGACGCATCGACCCCGCCCGCATCGAAACATCCGTTGAGCGCCTGCTTCACTTAAAAGCCAAACTGCGGCAGCCGCCTGAACAGCCGCCGGAACCAGCAGGCTGGACCTCCTACCATCAACCCATCGCCGACCGCCTGCGACAGGCGGGCGAGCCTTTCGCCTGAGTCTGAGTAAAAAACCCCCTATTTATCAATACATTGTATTCTGATACAGGCTTTGGCTGTTTTTCGACCAGCCTGTAATTATTGATTCGATACATATGTCACTTTGGGCTAAGTTTTAGCTCATCCGGCAAAAAAAATTTGATATCGATAAGCCTAATAAATGATCGATTCGGCCCTTCCAAAAAAGTTTGGAAGAGGGATTATTGTGCGGAATTTATACCCCCATTCCCTCTTTCAGGAATAAATCAAAGTAAAAGCTTGAATGGCCAGAGCCATACAAAATAAGTTCAAAAACATAAATATAGTATTAATACTATATATATAGTATTATATAGTATGCAAACATGGCATTTGGAAAACCGATAAACTTTCTCAGCATCAACCATTCGGGACTCCAAATTATTACCGAGGTCACCCATAATTCCCCGAAGTCGGGGGACCTAAACAGATATACATTAAGCCCCCACTTTCAATGTTTTGATTGACGAAAACGCCGGAATGGCTAGAGTAGTTGCTTAGTTATCAATTTAGGCTGGCTTTACGGTTTGCTTAGGGGAAGCGAACCGAAGCCCACCAGCATTCAGGTAGAGTTTATTTTCAATGAGAAAAAAAGTGGATGTGTATCATAATGGTTATTAGAATCCACGCCTTAAAGCACCACTTTCTGTCTAACTAATTACTGGGCAAGCACGATGCCTGAAAAAAAACATAAAGGAACCGCCAAGCATCTGGGATCACGCCTGCGTCAGTGGCGAAAGACGATCCCGATGAAATCTTATGAGTTGGCAAAACTCATCAAGATCTCCCAGGGCTCGTTATCCGATATCGAAAACGAGAAATCCCTGCCGTCCGCTGACACCATTGCCAAGCTGTACCAGTTCTCCAATCTCAACATTGTCTGGCTGCTGACTGGGAAAGGCCCCATGACTCGCGACGAGTCGGCTTCCACGCAGGAAGAAGGAATGGTCAACTCCATGCTGGAGCAGTATGGGGAAGATCAGAAACTGCGGGAAGTGATTGAGAAGGTCGTCCGCATTTACAAAAAAGGAGGCTTGGAAAAGCGGGCGCACCTGATTGGTTTTGTCAATGGAGCGGATCCGGGCGAATGAGCCCCGGCCAGGCGGTTCATTGCCCCGACTAGCTTCCTTTTGCTTGAAACGTTTCTTCACCCGCCACGGACAACGTCAAATTCCACGTCGCACCGCAAACCTCCCCCGCATTCAATCGTAGAAGACGTACATTCAGCAGGCAGGAGCCCTGATAAGTGCGCTCGAATCCTTCTTCCGATTGCGAGATGGTCTCGGCCGGATACCACCACCAGGCTCCTTCCGGTTCGGATTCCAGCATCAACGAAAAACCGAATGCCTCGTCGCACAGGCCGAAACGTTTCACTCCGCTCAGTTCCCCCTCACTGTTCATGCGCGGCCGTTCGGAACCGAATCCGGGAGACAGATAATAGCGGTCCGGCGCATCGCCCGCCAACAGGGTGAAGTTGAACTCTTCCGCCCACAGCATGTTCAGCGCGCGATCGCCCGTGTTGGTGACGGTCACGGAAACCGTCATTCCCCCCCGGTCCGGGTCAAAAGCGTATTGCTTGTTCACCCTCACCGGGTGGGCCCCGGCATCACCCGCCACCGTGCCTTCCCGTCTCAATTCCAGTTCAAATGGCGCACCCGCCGCCGCGTCCGGTCGCCGCATCACTTCATACGGCTGTCCGGTGAAATCACCCAATTCGCGGTAGCGGCTGGACTTCATGTCCGTGAGCGTGGTGCCTGGGGGAAGAAAGCGTTCCATGAACGAATACCGCTCGTTGGCATCGTAAAACAACCGGTCCCGGAGGCCCGGTTCTTTAGCGCGCACCCGGTCATGGATGGACGCGGGTTGCCCCTCCCCCACGGTGTGTGGCGCATCGGCTTTTTCCAACTGGCGGTGGTAGGCCTCCTCGCGACGCTTGAGCACATTGCTGAGGTTGAAGCACACCGGACGGCAGTCCAGCTCGAACACCGCGCCGCCGTAGGCCGGGACGATGCCCGCGGTCATCAGGGGATTGGACACGATCACCTCCTCGTGCCCGTCGTGATTGTAATCGAGCACCTCAACCTGAAGCCCGCGGTCGTTGCCGCCGAGCAAGGCGTCGGCGATATTTTCCGCGGCGATGAGGTGGTTGTACAAGGCGTGCCGCAGATAATTCAGATACAGCCCGCCGAACAAGCCGTGCCACTGGGCGCAGTTGCACTGGCCGCGGTACAATTCGCGCAGGGCGCCGCTTTCCTTCTGCTGTTCGAGCGTCAGGCGGTGCACTTTCCTGCTCACGTACAGCATTTTTTTGTGCATGAGGTTGCTTTCCTCGTACTTGGTGAGGAAGTTGTCCCACTGCCCGCCGCGCAGAAATGTGCGATAACCGTCTTCCTCCAGCAGGCCGCGCTCCTTAAGTTGCTCCTTGAAATCCTCAAAGCGCGAGGCGGCGCGGTGTGGCAGGGCCCACTCCATCATCTCGTCATACGACGCCATCGGCAGGTACACCCGTCCCACCGGCGGCGTGCTCTGGATGTAGTCGCTGAAGGTCACCGTCTCCAGCCAGTCGCGGTTCGCCTCCAACGCGGCAAACAGGTTTTTGAGATACCCTTTCTCATACACCCACTCATACGTTTCCGGCCAGCCGCCGAATTTTTCGCCATCGTCGGCGTAGGTGACGGCGTCGAAGCCGCTCTCATCGCGGAAGCGTTTCAGATGCTCGAGGGTTTTCTCCGGCAGGTCGAACGGAATCGAGTAGCGCAGGGTTTTGCTGATGGGAAACACCTTGAGCGCGTGGCCCTGGTTTTCGGTGATGTAGTGGCCGGAGATCTGGTTCGTCTCCAATCCGGCGTAATAAAAATGAGTGTCGTCGAGCACCGTGTACTCGATGCCCGCCTGCGACAGCAGGCCGGGAAGCGTGGGCGACCAGATGCGCTCCGCCAGCCACAGGCCGCGCGGCGGCTGGCCGAATTCGGCTTCGAGAAACTCGTTCATCATGCGGATCTGGCCGACGGCGTCTTCCTCCGGCAGGCTGGACAGGATGGGTTCGTAAAAGCCGCCGCTCATCATCTCCAGCCGTCCGGCCCGCACCAGATCCCGCAGACGCTTGAAAAAATCCGGGCGGTGCTTTTGCATCCATTCCAGAAGCGGGCCGGTGAAGTGCGCCGCGGTGCGCAGGCTTTCGAACGGCTCCAGCACATCGAAATATGGCCGGTAGCTTTTTTCGAACAACTCCTCGAACACGTGATCGAAGTTGCCGACGGGCTGGTGATTGTGCACGCCGAACAGCAGTTTCAGCTTTCGCATGGATGCATCTTTTAAAAGGGGAAAAAAGGTTCAACCCACACAGCTTAATTCAAAATCCGGCGGGGAAACACGAAAATTTCCGTAAGAATTCGGGGTGGGGGGAGACGGAGGTCAGCCTTCTTCTTCCAACGTCAACGGCGCATCGTCGAACAGGCGCAGGGTGTAGAGGTGGTGGTACAAACCTTCCCTGGCCATCAACTCGGTGTGCGTGCCGACCTCCACCACGCGGCCCTTTTCCATGACCACGATCTTGTCGGCATTGTGCACGGTGCTCAGCCGATGGGCGATGATGAACGTCGTTCTGCCTTTCATCAACTCCTCAAGCGCCTCGCTGATGAGGTGCTCCGACTGGGTGTCGAGCGACGAGGTCGCCTCGTCCAGCACCAGGATGCGCGGGTCTTTCAGCATGGCGCGGGCGATGGCCACGCGCTGGCGTTCGCCGCCGGAGAGCTTCACGCCCTTTTCACCGACGATGGTGTCGTAACCCTTTTCCAGATCGCGGATGAAGGCTTCCGCGTTGGCGGTTTTCGCGGCGCGATGCAGTTCTTCTTCCGTCGCATCCAGTTTGCCGTACAGGATGTTCTCGCGCACGGTGCCGCCGAACAGGTGCGTCTCCTGCGGCACCAGCGCCACCTGCTTCAGATACGCCGTGAGATCCAGTTGGCGCACGTCGTGTCCGTCCACGCGGATGGCGCCCTGATCGACGTCGAAGAAGCGGTGCAGAAGCTGGATGAGGGTGGACTTGCCCGCGCCGCTCGGCCCCACCAGCGCCACGCGCTCGCCGGGCTGGATGTGCAGGCTCACGTCCTCGATCACCGGCCGCTCCGGCGAATACCCAAAGGTGACGTGATCGAATTCGATGCGGCCGTCGATGCGGTCCAGCACCACCGGGTGTTCCGGTTGTTGAACGACCGGTTTCAGGTCCATGATCTCGTACACCCGGCGGATGGCGCCCAGCGCTTCCTGGACCTGCGTATAGAGCCGAACGAAGGTGCCGATGGGTCCGGCGATGATGATGGCATAAAGAAAGAACGCCGCCAGTTCGCCCGGCGTGGTGGTTCCCAGCATCACCTGCCGGCCGCCGTACCACACCAATGCCGTCGAGGCCAAAAACGTGAGGAACAGGATGAACGGACCGAATGCCGCGGAAATTTTTACTTTCTTCACCTCCGCGTCGAAGGCGTCCTCGATGCCTTCTTCAAATCGCTTCTGCTCGTAGGGCTCGCGCGTGTAAGACTTGACCACCTTGATGGACGAGACCATCTCCTCCAGCACCACCGTCGCTTTGGCCAGTCGATCCTGCACCTGCGCCGACAGGTCCTTCAAGCGCTTGCCGAACACCCGCGCGAACAGCATCAGCGGCGGCAGGATGAGCAGGATGAGTCCGGTCAGCTTCCAGTTCAGGTACACGATGATGGCCAGCCCGCCGATCAGGGTGATGGTCTGCCGGAGCACGGCGACGGGAATGGTGACCAGCGCCTTTTGAATGACGGTGATGTCATTGCCCATGCGCGAAAGAATTTCACCCACACGCCGCGAATGAAAAAACGACAGCGACAGTTTCTGGATGTGCGCGAAGAACTCCATGCGGAAATCGGCGGTGATGCGGTTGCCGACGAAGCCGAGGATGTAGTTGGTGGTCACGCCGAACGCCATCTGGAGGGTGATGATGAGAACGAGATCGAACGTCAGGCTGTTGAGCGCCTCCACGTTGTTCTGCACCACCACGGCGTTGATCATGTTGCGCACGATGAGCGGCAGGATCAGGGTGATGACGGACGTCAACGCCAGGCACAAAAAGGCCAGCGCGATGTTTCTGGTGTACGGCTTGGCGTAATGCAGGATTTTGGAAAATTCTTTCATGGACCGGAAATCACCCAGAAAAAGAGGGCGCACCCTCCGCTGGCGCACTCCAACAGGCTGTCGGATGAAAATGCTCATCATACCTTTTAGGCGTTTTCAATTCAACAAGTCCGTGCATGGCAAATCAATAAAAATAACCCTGAAATCAATGGGTTTGGGCCGACCCCGCCTCTCCCCATGGAAGGAACGCGAAACTTAAAAATTTTTCCAGAAATCCTCTCAAGTTGCACCCGCTTCCTGCCGTAGAGAAGAGCGGAACCAATGTATGACTCCCCTCCGGGGGTCCCAGCGGCGGTTCTAAAGCGACATTTTAGGGCGAATTTGAAAGAAATGTGAGGTGATGCACCATGCCTGCAGAAGTGAACCCAACCGTGCTTTCCAACCTGGTACCGGCAGGAACCGCACCCAAAGCCACGGGCAAGCCCCCGGCTGCGGCGCCGCCCACCCCTCGGGTGGACGCCGGCAACCAGAAGTTCGGTGGCGACAGGGTATCGCTTTCCGCGCGTGGCCTGCGGGCTTCCGGTCCCGATCGAACCGGTCCGGAACCCGGCAACCCGGTTGCTCCGAAGAAAACGGTGCGCGACGTGACGGAAGACCATCGGCTGGTGGTCAAGTTCGTGGATCCGGAAAGCGATGAAGTGGTCCGGCAGGTTCCCTCCGAGGACCTGCTCCGCCTGAAACGCGCGATGAGCGAGATCGTCGAGGAAAACCGCGAGGACGGCTGAGTCCACACCTTTCCAGATCGTGGCATTCAGGCTGTCTTCAGCGCGAAAGTCCTCACGCTCAGCGCACAGCCCAGGTGCAAATCAACCCCCGTGCTTTTTTACCGGTTTGTGGAAGGGTCGCTACCCGGCGACCGCTTCCATGAACCGGTTTTTTATTTCTTCCGGAGTGTGCGTCACCCGGCCGGTATTGGGATCGAATCCCGGCTCCACCTTCACCAAAAGAAACGTGGGGCCTTCGGCGGCGTGCAGTTTTTCGTAGGCGGGCTTCAACTCTTCCTTTTTCGTCACGCGCAGGACCTGCGTGTAACCGGAACTCTTCGCGACCTCTTCCAACCGGATCGTATTGGACAGCGACCGCTGCTTGCCGGTGGACTCGTACACCTCGTTGTCGATGCAGATGTGCAGGAGGTTTTTCGGTTGGGCGGCGGCGATCATTGCCAGCGTGCCCATCGCCATCAGCACGTTGCCGTCGCCGTCGAGGATGATGGTCTTCCTGTCCGGGCGCGCCATGGCCACGCCGAGTCCGATGGACGACGCCAGGCCCATCGACCCGATCATGTAGAAATTGCCCTTGCGGTCGTCCACGTTGAAAAACTCGCGGCTGATGTAGCCGTTGGCGCACACCACGGGTTCGTCTTTCAACAACGGCGCCAGTTCCCGGTAAACCTCAATGCCTTTCATCGAACATGCCTTTCTTGACCAGCAGGGTGTAGGGCAGGTGCTTGGCCCAGGCGTCTTCCGCCTGCGTCAGCAGGGCATCGACGTTGTCCTCGCTGATCACGTCGTGCATCATCCCCGCCGTGTCCAGCAGTTTCTCATTCACGTCACCCATGATGATGTGCTCCGGCGCGTCCTTGCCGCCGCACCCGCGCCAACTCATGATCACCAGCACCGGCAGGTTGTAGATGAGGTTGAGCGAGGTGAAGGCGTTGAGACTGTAACCGAGGCCGGAATTCTGCATGAGAAGCACCGGTTTCTTGCCCGCCATGAACGCGCCCGCGCACAGGCCCACCGCCGCGTCTTCCCGCACCGAGGGGAAGTACGACACGTCCTCGCGCGCTTCCAGGGCGGAGATCAGACCGGACAACAACGAGCACGGAACCCCGGTAAAGAAGTCGTACCCGCGCTCTCTTAACTTTTCAATAAAGGAATCGGATGCCAGCATGTTGAGTGTGCTCTTAGGGAGAGTGATGGGGCGTGGAGAGGCGATCGACAAACGGGAGCCGCGGCTCACCAGTTCTCGATCTTGCGCTCGCCTCCGTAAGTCATCTGCAGTTCGTGAATCTTCTTGATGTAATCGAGCACACCGTCCCTGCCGCGGAAGGTAACGCCCAGGTCGCGGGCCAGCTTATTGGACATGGGCACGCCGTTCTCGCCCATGGTGCCCTCAACTTCGCCGAATGAGTCGATGGCTTCCGCGATCATCTTCGCCAGTTCCATGTTGTGGATGTGGTCGTCCACCAGATGGATCACCTTGCCCGCGCAGTCCTTGTTGCCGAGGCTGTTGACGATGCCCTGAATCACGGAATCGACGGACACGTACTTGGTGCTTCCCTTCACGTCCACGTTGTAATTGGTGGCGAGGAAATCGACGGTGTTGAACCACTCCGACTTCTGGATCTCCGGCCGCACGCCGTAGATGAGCACCGGGCGGAAAATGGTGACATCGAAATAGCGGCTCTTCTGAAAAAAGAAACAGAACGATTCGATCGCCGACTTGATGGATCCGTACAGCGTGCCGGGTTGAACGGGATGCGTTTCGTCCAGCGGATTCTGTTCGTTGACCGTCGGCAGGATTTGCCCGAACACGTTGCACGCGCTCAGAAAGATGAACTGCTTCACCTTGGCGCGCCGCGCCGCTTCCAGCAGATCGAACGAACCGCTGACATTCACGTTCACCAGTTGGTCGGCGGTCTGCACTGGACCGGGAAAATGCGCGAGATGGATGACCACATCGCGGCCTTCCACCAGCTTGTTCAGCGACTCCTTGTCCTCCAGGCCGCCGATGACGTAATCGACCTCTTCAAACGGCTTGAGGTGTTCCACCACACTGCCCTCGCGGATGAGGGCGCGCACGTCGAAATTGGCCGGGCCGAATTTCGGGTCTTCCTCAGCGGACTTTTTGCCGTGGAGTTTATTGATCAGGTGGGACCCGACCATACCGGTGATCCCGGTCATTGCGATTTTCATGAAAAAACCTCCGAGCCTTTCCTTAACCGGCGGGCTCCGCCGGGTTGCCGTTGCCTTTGGGAATCGCCCTCATACGGATGCAGTGCATGCCGCAGGACGACACAACCTCTTCAGGATGGACCAATTATGGTGGCCCCCATTTTTGAAGTCAACCCGATTCTGGAAACCACTCAATGGAGGGAAAATCAGGGCTTTGGATCCTTGATCGCCGCCTGCGCCGCGGACAACAGAGCCGTCGGCACGCGGAACGGAGAGCAACTGACGTAATCCAGCTTGAGGCTGTTGAAGAACTCGATGGATTTGGGATCACCGCCGTGTTCGCCGCAGATGCCGAGATGGATTTTCTTGTTCGCGGCGCGTCCCTTCTCCGCCGCCAGCCGCACCAGTTCTCCGACGCCGCTCACGTCCACGCTGACAAACGGGTCGCGGTCCAGCACGCCTTTCTCGATATACTCCGGCAGAAACATGCCGGAGTCGTCGCGGCTGAGGCCGAACGTCGTCTGCGTCAGATCGTTGGTACCGAAGGAAAAGAAGTCCGCTTCCTGCGCGATCTCGTCGGCGGTGATGGCGGCGCGCGGCAGCTCGATCATCGTGCCCACCTTGTAGTCGAGTTTCACTTTCGACTTTTTGATGATGTCCTGCGCCACTTCGTCCAACTGCGCGCGCGTCTGGCGCAATTCCTCGACATGCCCGACCAGCGGGATCATGATCTCCGGAAACACCTTCGTTCCCTTCTTCACCAGCTTGCAGGCGGCCTCGATGATGGCGCTGACCTGCATCTTGTAAATCTCCGGGAACATCAGTCCCAACCGGCAACCGCGCAGGCCCAGCATGGGGTTGGCTTCCTTGAGCGAGTTGATCTTCTTGGTCAGCTCCGAAGGAGAGACCTTCATCTGCTTGGCGAGGGTTTTGATTTCTTTCGGGTCGGCGGGCAGGAATTCGTGGAGCGGCGGGTCGAGCAGGCGGATGGTCACCGGCAGGCCTTCCATCGCCTTGAAGATCTGCGTGAAGTCGCTCCGCTGAATCGGCAGGAGTTTCTTCAACGCCTCTTCCCGCGTCTTCTCCTTGTCGGCGACGATCATCTTGCGCACGAGCAGGATGCGGTCCTCGTCGAAGAACATGTGCTCGGTGCGGCACAGGCCGATGCCCTGCGCGCCGAACTCGCGCGCCACCAGTGCGTCGTGCGGGGTGTCCGCGTTGGCGCGCACACCCAGGTTCCGCGCCTTGTCCACCCAGCTCATGAGTTGCGTGAAGTACCCGGTAACGCGCGGCTGGACCAGCTTCACCGCGCCCAGCATGACGCGTCCGTCCGCACCGTCCAGAGTGATGGGGTCCAACTCCTTGATCTCGGCACCGTTCAACCACGCTTTCTTTTTACGCATATCGACGCTGAGTTCGCCCAGCCCGGAGACGCAGGGTTTGCCCATGGCGCGCGCCACCACCGCCGCATGGGAGGTCATGCCGCCCTTCGCGGTGAGAATGCCCTGCGCCACGCTCATGCCGTGGATGTCTTCCGGCGAGGTCTCGGTGCGCACGAGGATAACGCGTTCTTTTTTGCGCGCCATCTCCGCCGCCACATCCGGCGAGAACACCACCTTGCCGGTGGCCGCACCGGGGGACGCGCCCAGACCTTTGCCCAGCACCTTGACCTTGCTCTTCGGGTCGATCATGGGATGGAAGATCTGGTCCACCTGCTCCGCCGGCACGCGGAGCAATGCTTCCTGCTTGCTGATCAATCCCTCGTTCACCATGTCCACGGCGATGCGGATCGCCGCCGCCGCGGTGCGCTTGCCGCTCCGCGTCTGGAGCATGTACAGCCGGTTGTCCTCGATGGTGAACTCGATGTCCTGCATGTCCTTGTAGTGGTTCTCCAGGGTCTGGTACACCTCAAGGAGCTCATCGTAGCTGGCGGGCATGTCTTCTTTCAGCTTGGCAATGGGTTGCGGCGTGCGGATGCCCGCCACCACGTCCTCGCCCTGCGCGTTGATCATGTACTCGCCGTAAAACTTCTTCTCGCCGGTGGCGGGATTGCGCGTGAACGCCACGCCGGTGGCGGAGGTCGGACCCATGTTGCCGAACACCATCGACTGCACGTTCACCGCCGTGCCCCAGTCTTCCGGGATGTGGTTCAGCCTTCGGTAATGGATGGCGCGCGGAATGTTCCACGAGTTGAACACCGCCTCGATGGACATCCGCAACTGCTCGACGGGATCCTCCGGAAACGCGCGGCCCACCTTCTTCTTCACCAGCGCCTTGAAATCCTTGATGACGCCCTTGAGATCGTCCACCAGCAAATCGGTGTCGAACTTCACCTTGCGCTTTTCTTTTTTGCGCTCGAGGATGGTTTCGAAATGCTCGCCGTCGATGCCCAGCACCACGTTGCCGAACATGGCGATGAAGCGGCGGTAGCAGTCGTGGGCGAACCAGTTGTTGCTGGTTTTCTTGGCGAGTGCCTTCATCGTGTCCTCATTGAGGCCGAGGTTGAGGACGGTATCCATCATGCCCGGCATGGACACGCGCGCGCCGGAACGCACGGACAGCAACAGCGGATCGGTCTTGCCGCCGAACGCCTTGTCCATCACCTTTTCAAGGTTTTTGAGGTTCTTGATGATTTCGTCCCACAGGGACGGGGGCAGGGTCTGGTCTTTTTTGAAATAGTAATTGCAGGCTTCGGTGGTGATGGTGAAGCCGGGCGGGACATTGATGCCGAGGGAAGCCATTTCGGCCAGATTGGCGCCTTTGCCGCCGAGCAATTCCCGCATTTCTGCTTTGCCTTCGGTCTGGTTGGCTCCGAAAAAATAAACGTACTTGGGATTGGGGCTCATTTTTAGAACACCCCGCGAGGGGCGCGTAAGGAATTGACTCCTATAAGATTAATCGGAAAAACGGGCCTCAGGTTAGCGAACCCGCTGTTTCATTTCAACTTTTTTTGACTACGATCTTCGAGAAATCCGCCAATTGCGAAAACAGGACGGAGATGGATTTCAGCAACGCCATGCGGTTTTGCCGGAGTTTGGAATCCTCCACGTTCACCATGACGTGATCGAAAAACCGGTCCACCGCCGGCTTGATCTCCACGATTTTCGCCAGCGCCGACGAATAATCGCGGATATTGAGACAGCTTTCAACCATCGGACGCAGTTCCACGAATTTTTCGTTAAGAGCCCGCTCGGGTTCCTCCTTCAGGTAATCGGGGTTGACCTCATCCGGAACCTGGCCTTCGATGATGCTGGCCACGCGCCGGAAGGCGATGGCCAGCGTCTCGAAATAGGGTTGTTTTTTCAGGTCGGAAAGGGCCATCGCCTTTTCCTTGATGTCCTTGAACGAATCCACACGCGTGCCCAGCACGGCGTCGATCACGTCGTACTCGAATCCCTCCTGCGTGAGCAACGTTTTCAACCGTTGCGAGAACAATTCGAGGCAGTGGTAGCGGATCTTGTCCTTATCCAGCTTGGCTTTATCTCCCAGAATGGCGATGCCCTGGTCGATCAGCCATTCGAGACTGGTCTGCAAATCGTAGTGGATCAATATCTGGATGATGCCCAGCGCGTTGCGGCGCAGTGCATACGGGTCCTCGGAACCGGAGGGGATGAGCCCGACGCCGATACAGCCGACGATGGTGTCCAGCTTGTCGGCGATGGCCACCAGCGCGCCGGTCAGGGTGGAAGGCACACTGTCGCCGGCGAACGCGGGCTTGTAATGTTCCTTGACCGCCACCGCCACGTCTTCACCCTCGCCGGAATGAAGCGCATAGTATCCGCCCATGATGCCCTGCAATTCGGGGAACTCGTACACCATCTGCGTCACCAGGTCCGCCTTGCACAGCATCGCCGCGCGGCGGGTGGCCCTGGCATCGACGGGCAGAACCTGCCCCGGCTGGATCTCGCCGGTGAGCGCCGTCACCAGCGCCTGGATGCGCTCGGTGCGCTCGTACACGGTTCCGAGGTCCTTCTGGAACACCACGCCCTTGAGTTCCTCCACGAAATCTTCCAGCTTGTGCTTGCGGTCTTCGTCGTAAAAAAACCGCGCGTCGTCGAGCCGCGCCCGCAGAACCCGCTGGTTGCCCTGCCGGATCAACGTACTGTCCCGCGTCTTCATGTTGCTGACGGCGAGGAAGTACGGCAACAAGTCGCCGCCCTTCCACACGGGAAAGTATTTCTGGTGGTGCTTCATGGTGATGACCAGCAGTTCCTTCGGCAACTCCAGGTAGCGCGCGTCGAACTCGCCGCGCAGGGTGACCGGGTATTCGACCAGATACGTCACCGTATCGAGCAGTTCGTTGTCTTCCTGTATGGTGCCGCCGACCTCCGAGGCGAGTTGATTCAACTGCTCGCGGATGCGTTGCAGGCGCGCCTTGGGATCGACCACCAGGCAGTGCGCCTCCGCCTGCTTGCGGTAGTCGTCGAAGCTTTTGAGGGTGAAGGCGTCGGGCTTGAGAAAGCGGTGACCGTATGAGGTGTTGCCTGCGGCGATGCCGCCGAACTCGAATTGGAGCGGTTTGCCGTCGAACAACGCGGCGATCCAGTGCACCGGGCGGGCGAACGCGAGTTTGCCGTCGGCCCAGCGCATTTTTTTGGGAAACGGAATCGAGCCGAACAGCTCCGGCAGGTACGCGTTCAATATGTCCGGCGTCGGCTGGCCTTTTTTTTCGACGCGGGCGCAGAGCACGTCGCCTTTCGGCGTGGACTCGGTGGTGAGCGCCGCGACATCGATGCCCTTGCCTTTGGCGAAGCCGATGGCGGCCTTGGTCGGGTGGCCTTCCTTGTCGTACGCGATGTTGACGCTGGGGCCGAGGTGGGTCTCGACCACGTCCTCCTGCCGCCCGGCGATGTCCGGCACGCACACGGCGAGGCGGCGCGGCGTGCCCATCCACACCGGCTTTCCGGCGTGCAGGCGGTGCTTCTCCAGGTAATCGGAAAGCTGGCCCGACAGGTGCTTGAGCGCGGGCTCGATGTAGCCGGCGGGGATTTCCTCCGTTCCGATTTCGAAAAACAATTCGGGCATGACCTTAACTTTCAAGGAAGTGGATCGGGTGAGCGTTGGGCGCTATTAAACCGCCAATCCTTTATAAAGTCAACGGCCCGGGCATGGCCCGGTGCAAACAGGCCCGGGTAAGCACCCGGAGGCAGATGGCTAATGCCCGGCAGTCCCTGCGATGGTCCCCCAGCGTGTTCCAAATACAAGCCGTTTCATCCGGGCGTAGCCCGGCTCCCCCTTCTCCGAAGGGCCGGGTTAAACCCGGAGGCAACGAATTAGATTCGGAACGCGCCCACAGATCAGCATGAGTTCACTGAGCATGAGCCAGTTTCCTCCCCACGGGGTGGGGCTGGGGGGCTTTTTCCTCTGTCTCGTATCCTGAGCGTCAGCGAAGGATTCTAATGAGGAAACTCACCAATCACCCTCACCCCAGCCCGTTACTCCGTGAGCGCTCCCATCAAGGGAGAGGGAGTTTTAAAGGTCCCTTCTCCCCTCGCGGGAGAAGGTTAGGATGAGGGGGCTCCATGGAGTGATGGACCGGAGGGGATAAGCTAATCGGTTTGTAGAATTTATGGGGTTCTGGTATTTTTAAATAGCTTAATTCCCGTCAAATTAGGACCTTGACCATGAAAATTTTCAGAGCAGAACCAATTCCAGAATTTATTGATGAACACCACTGGAGAAGGAGTACACATAAAGGCTGGGTAATCGTAAGAGCAGAAAACGAGGACAAAGCTAGATCTCTTGTAGCTATTGAATTTGGTTTTGCACCAGAAAGAATCCCAGGCCAAGAACTTCCAGTAAACCCTTGGTGGAGCCATGCAAGCTTTACCGAATTGGCACAAACTGAAATTGAAGATGCAGGTTATACGCTAGATGGGGAAGAGGAAATTCTTAACAAGGAATCATAAGGAATCATGAAGATCATTTTTAATGACCCCAAGGTCCCATTATGGCACGCGAAGTAGAATACGAAGAAATTTCAGCAGATATAGAAGGTGTTTATGTTTATGAAGAGGACACTCCCAATGATTGGCATCTTGCCTTTAAAATAAATTACAAAAAAAAGATTGTTGAATTTTTTCCATCGGAAGAATTTGCTGTAAAAAAAGTTACTTTTGAAGGATTTGACACCATTCCTTCTGTGATGAACGAAAAAGGTTATTTCAAAGCAGGATTAGGTTATTATTTAAATAAAAAGCTTTCGCAACATAATGTTCAATCTTTAATAATTTCTAAAAACAAAAATACTTCCATAAAGAAATTAAGCAAGGGGCATAAAATAATTTTAAATTATGGAAATTTTAACAAACTCAAGAAGGATGTCACGGCTCTAATACAAGAAGGGAAGGCAGAAAAAAGTCAATTTATTGATGATTTTTTTGCAGGTGAGTTACCAAAACTCTATAAATCATCTGGGGTATCTGCTAATCGACGGGCGAAAAAAGTTATCAATAACCTTGATGAAAAAATTATCGAAAAATTATCCTCACCGGAAATCGAAAAGATATTAGATTTTGTCGAAGCTATTTTAAAAACAAAGTTTAGCCTTGGCACACCTAAGCACAAACTCTTTGCCGGGACAAAGCTGAAGGTGGATAATATTGCAATATCCGAAGTTTTGGATGAGTTTGATAGCTTAATGAAAAAAAATCCCAATGAAGCTAAATGGGGTCAATTTTTAAAGAAAAACCTTTATCTTTTGGATTCAAAATATATTCATGTTTTGCCACAACTAAATGTTGTCCTTGCGACAAGCAGGAACGTTGACTTTGGATTAGTAGATTCTCAGGGATTCTTGGATATTTTTGAGATCAAAAAACCAGATACCAAGCTTTTGGCTTCTTCACAAGACAGAGGAAATTATTACTGGTCAACAGATGCTATCAAGGCCATTACCCAAGCCGAAAAGTATTTATTTAATGCTGAATCAAAAAGAAGTTCTTTAGCTGATGATATAAAAAGAGAAGTAAATATCTCTGTGAAGGTGGTAAAACCAAGAGCTTTTTTAATAATGGGAGAAACCACCCAATTAGATTCACAAAAGAAAATTGAAGACTTTAGAGTTTTAAGAATGTCTCTTAAAAACCTAGAAATCATTCTTTATGATGAATTGATCGAAAGATTAAAAAATCAGCAAAATAAAATTTATATTTCCAAGTAACTTTATATTTTCATGAAACGGTATGACGTCATAGTGATTGGAGCCGGGCACGCCGGCTGTGAAGCGGCACTGGCCGCGGCGCGGATGGGGTGTTCCACCCTGCTCCTCACGCTGAACCTCGACAACATCGCCCTCATGCCGTGCAACCCCGCCGTCGGCGGCGTCGGCAAGGGCCACATGGTGCGCGAGATCGATGCGCTGGGCGGCGAGATGGCGAAGGTCATCGACGCCACCGGCATCCAGTTCCGCATGCTCAACGCCTCGAAGGGCCCCGCCGTGCAGGGCAACCGCGCCCAGGCGGACAAGCATGCTTACAAAGACCAAATGCGCCGCGTGCTGGAGGCGCAACCCAACCTCGACATCGTGATGGAAGAAGCCGAGGAACTGCTACTGCACAACCGGACGATTCACGGCCTGCGCACCGCCGGGGGCAACGAGTATTACGCGACGGCGGTGATCATCACCACCGGCACGTTTTTGAAAGGCAGAATCCACATCGGGCTCGAGAATTACGCCGCCGGGCGCATGGGCGAGCAACCGTCGAACAAACTCTCCGACTCCTTCCTCGCCTGCGGCTTCGAAGTGGGACGGTTGAAGACCGGCACACCGCCGCGCATTAAGGCGGGGTCGATCGACTTCTCCGTCTGCGAGGTGCAGGACGGCGACACCGACCCGCAACCGTTTTCGTTTTCCACCGACTCCGTTGCGCATCGTCCACAGGTGCCGTGCCACATCACCTATACGAACGAGAAGACGGCGGAAGTCATCCGCGCCAACATGGACCAGTCGCCGCTCTACAGCGGCGTGATCGAGGGCATCGGCCCGCGCTACTGTCCGTCCATCGAAGACAAGCTCGTCAAGTTTCCCGACAAGCTGTCGCATCACATTTTTCTGGAGCCGGAGGGGCTGGACACCGACTGGGTGTACCCGAACGGCATTTCCACCTGCCTGCCGCAGGAAATTCAGGAACAGTTCGTGCGCACCATCCCGGGGCTGGAACGGGCGGAGCTGGTGCGGCCGGGTTACGCGGTGGAATACGATTTCATCCCACCGACGCAACTCAAACCCACGCTCGAGACCAAGCGCGTGTCGGGTCTGTTTCATGCCGGGCAATTGAACGGCACCTCGGGTTACGAGGAAGCGGCGGCGCAGGGCCTGATGGCGGGCATCAACGCCGCGCTGAAAGTGCAGGGCAAGCCGCCGTTCGTCTTGACACGCATGGACGCCTACATCGGCGTGCTGATCGACGACCTCGTCACCAAGGGCACGCTGGAGCCGTACCGCATGTTCACCTCGCGCGCCGAATACCGGCTCCTGCTCCGGCAGGACAATGCCGACCAGCGCCTGATGGCGAAGGGCCATGCGCTGGGACTGATCTCCGACGCGACGCATGCCGCGTGCATCGAGCGCCATCGCAAGGTGGTGGAAGAGATCGACCGCCTGCGCACCACCACCGTGGTGCCGGACAAGCTGACCAAACCAAAACTTGCCCAATTGGGCATTGGCAATCTGAAAGGGCCGACCCCTCTGAGCGGACTCCTCACCCGGCCGGAGGTGACGCACACGCAGTTGATGGAGGTGTTCGGCGACGGCGCGGACGCGGTGCCGGAGGCGGTGGCGAAGCAGGTGGAGATCGAGGTCAAGTACGAGGCGTTCATCCAGCGGCAGAACCACCTGGTCGAAAAACAGAAGAAGCTCGAAAACTACGTCATCCCCAACGACCTGGCATACGACGACATCGCCGGGTTGTCGCGCGAGGAAGTGCAGAAGCTGGAGAGCATCCGCCCGGCGACGCTCGGCCAGGCATCTCGCATCTCGGGCGTGACGCCATCCGCGGTGAGCCTGCTCATGCTCCTTCTGGAGCGGCGCTCGCGCGGACTCCACGGCTCCGCCGAAACCACGAACGCCCCCGCCGCGTAACTTTCCCAAAACCATGCAACCTCCGCACACCGATTCGGTTCAATGGATTCTGGAAGTCGAGCCGAAGGACATCGCCTACATCGTCGGCATCTTTGAAGCCTACGACGGCCTCGCCGTGGTGCGCACGCTCGATCCCCGGCGCGGGCACATCGAGCTCATGATCGCGCCGGATTTCGCGGGCGAAGTCGAAGGCGTGGTGAACGCTCTCTCCAAAGAAATCCCCGTGCAGGTGTTGTCCCGGTAACCGCGGCGAAGTGGGAGAAGCCATATAACGCCCTTTATCCCTTCCCCTTTTTTCCAGAGAGAAGATCGGGGAGAGGTAATGAAGTTCTTTCCAAAAGGAAGGAACCAAGCAGAAGCAACTCCATCCTACCCGCCCCTTGCCACGGGGTAGCCCCTCAAAAAAGAACCCATCATTTCATGATGGGCATGGTCCGGGCGATTCATCCTTTGCATCCTGCGCGCATTTGACCAATAATGCCCTCAACACTGGGGAGCTTTGTTTGGAGAAACCGACCCGCAGAATCATTCCGCCCTTGATGGGCATGACCGCGCTGGGCCTCGGCCTGTATTTTCTCGCGCGCCTTTACCTCGACGATTTTCCGCGCAGCATCAACATTTACTGGGATTACTTCTGGCTGAACTGGCAGGTCATGCTGATCGCGTCCTGCTGGGTTTCCGCGTACGGCCTGCTCCGCCCCCGGCTCTGGGGATGGTTCTTCGCGCAGCTGACGCTGGTGGTTTTCTATTTCGGCTACGTGTACTTCAAGATGGTGCTCCTGGGCGTGCGGGGAATGGGGTGGTTTTACCTTCTGCATTACACGACCTTCGCGGCGGCCATCGCATTTCTTCAGCATCCCAACATCTATTCCCGCTTCATCGACGAGACGGTGAAGCTGAAACGGCCGCGGCGAATTTTGAAAAACGTGGGGCTGACCATCCTGTTCGTGGGACTCGCTCCCATGATTACGGGGTTCGCCGTGGCGCTGAACTTTCCGAAAATGAAAACCTCCCACGTGGAAGGAGTGCGCACGCCTTTGAAGGCCACGCCCTTCCTCCTGCCGATGGGATATCGCATCCTGCTCCCTGAAGGCACCCGGGTGGTCGATATACTGCACGTCCGCATGGATTCCGAAGCTTTCCGCACCCAGAGGGAAAACATTTTGAAGCAGGGGTTCATTCATTACGACTTCACCCTGCATGCGATGGCACTACAGACCCCCGACGGCACGCAGATTTTTCTGCAGGACAGAACCTTTGTGCAGGGTCTGCTGGATACGCTGTCCGCGGCGGCGTACTTCCACCACCTCAACTACAAGGCCACCAACCTGGAACTCGGCCTGAAGTGGTATGAGGAACGCATGGGCCTGCTGTTCGTGATAGAGCGCGGGCTGGAGCTGGACTTTCAGTTTCGCCGGCGGACGAAGATGAAAGCCCGGCACATTCCGGGCACCCAACTGGACCTGCTCACCGAATCGTATGTGGTGGAGAAGGAAAAGACCCCGCGCCTGGTCCAGTTGTTTCACGTGTACCGTCAGGGCCTGACTGCGGGAGGAGGGATGTTCACCGGGCCGGTCACCGGTTCCTTCCGGGACCTTCTGGGGTCGATCACCATCGCCGGCACGAAGCACCCCACGGCGGAGGAGTACTTCCGCAGGGGCGTGGAGGCGTTGCAGGCAAACCGGGCGGATGAGGCGGGCTTCGCTTTGGGATCGGCTTTGTTTTTGCACGACTCCGATCCCCGTTATCACACCGTGTTCGCGCACTACCTGCTTTCCTGGCCCGGGGGCGTCACGCAGGAAATTTTCGACCGCGCCGTGTTCCATATCCAGCATGCGCTGACTCTGGACCCGGACTTCGAACCGGCCTGGCGGTTGGCGGAGAGCCTGGGTTTGCGGGTGAGGGGGGAGTGAATTACGTTCCCGCCACGGATCAGTAGACGACGAGGGAATGAACGGGCAGGTTTTTCATTTTGTCGCGGCCACCCAGAAACGACAGTTCCATGAGAAACGTCACCTCCACCAACTCGCAGTTAAAGTTGTCCATCAACAGCTCGAGCACCGCCTCCATGGTGCCGCCCGTTGCCAGCACGTCATCGATCACCAGCACCTTGTTGCCCGGGTCGATGGCGTCCTGATGCACCTCGATGGTGTCGGTGCCGTATTCCAGATCATAGGTTTTGGTGAAGGTCTTGTAGGGAAGCTTGCCGGGTTTGCGGATCATGACACATCCCGCACCGATGGCGTAGGCCACGGCGGAGGCGAACACGAAGCCGCGCGCTTCCACGCCGACCACGGTGTCGATGCCACGATTGGCGTACCTTTCCTTCCACATTTCAATGACGCGGGTGAACGTGTCGGAGTGGTTCAGAAGCGGAGAGATGTCCTTGAAGACAATGCCCTCCTTCGGAAAGTTCAAAATATCGCGGATATATTCTTTAATTTCCTTCATGCCGTGGTATCTCCTCTCGATGGACGTTGCCTGCGGTTTCAGGCGGGTGTCATGCGAATGCCGGGGGATTGTAGCCCATTCAGGGCAGATATAACAGTGGGTCTTTGGGATGTGTGTCGTTGCGCACCTCAAAGTGCAGGTGCGGTCCGGAAGCGCGGCCGGTGGCGCCGACCTTGGCGATGATCTGCCCTTTGGTCACCTTCTGCCCCTTCTTCACCAGGTTCTCGGAGTTGTGCGCATACACCGTGGTGAGGTGGTTCGGGTGCTTGATGATCACCATGCGGCCGTACCCCGTAGGGCCCCAGCCGGAAAACTTGACCAGCCCGTCGGCGGCGGCAAACACCGGCGTGCCGGAGGTGGCGCCGATGTCGATGCCCTCGTGCGTGCTCCGTCCGCGCGGACCGAACCGCGATGTGATGACGCCGTTCACCGGCCAGACGAGGTACTTGGAAAACGCTTTCCGCGCGACGCGCTTGTCACCGGTTTTCCGTTTGCGCGAAGTGGTGCGATGTTTGCGTTGCGGTTTGTTCTCTGCGGTGCCGACGGTCGGCGGCACGTACCTCACGGAATCAACGCCGGGAATCCACAGGTGCCGTCCGGCGCGCAGTTGCGTGGGGTCCTGCAAACCGTTGACGCGCATCAGCACCTGCACCTTCACCCCGTATGCCTGCGAGATGGAATACAGCGTCTGGCCCCGGTCCACGGTGTGGTACACGCCGCGCGGTGCCGGATACCGCCAGGCATCGAGCACACTGCAACTGGTCAGAAACAGCAATGCGGCCAAAAGGGCCGCCCATTTCAGTAAACGGATTAGAGGCGTCACGCGCACTTGCTTTATAAGTGATTGAAAACACTAAAATTATAACACCACCCCCATAGGAGTCAAGACGCTTTCCCTGCTTTACAAGCCGCCTCGGTTTCTGTATATATGAGAAACGAAGCTTAACCGTATCCATCAATCCATATTTACCAGCCGGCCTCCCGGTTTTCCGCATCGTGTCTCACCGCTTTTTCCTGTTTTCCGTTGTCCTGATCCTGACTGGGGTGACCCTTTCCGCCTGCGATTCCGGTCCAAGCGCCAAGGACCCGGACCCCTTTCACATGCCCACCATGTACGACGTGGGCAAGAAGCCGTCGATGGTCATCACCCACGACATGAACAACGACGACTTTCCGGATATCCTGGTGTCCAATTCGCAGGACAACAACATCATGTTTTTTGAAGGACGCGGTGACGGCACGTTCAAGGACCCGTTCACCATGAACACCGGCCGTGAACCGATGGCGCTGGCGGCGGAGGATTTCAACGGCGACGGCATCGCCGACATCGCGGTGTGCAACTATGGCGACGGCAATATCCAGATCTTCCTCGGCCAGAAAGACGGCGTGTTCAAAAACGCGGGCACGGTGAAAGCAGGCAAACTGCCGATCAACATCGCCACCGGCGATTTCAATAACGACCGCAAGATCGATCTCGCCGTCTCTCTTCGTTTCGACAAGCTGATCATTTTTCTCGGCAGTGGCGACGGCACTTTCAAACTGGCGGAAGCCTACAAGGCGCACAGCCTGCCGGTGCGCGTCGTGGTGGGCGATTACGACAATGACGGCAACCAGGACCTCGCGGTCGCCTTCAACGGCGTGAAGGCGGACTACATCCGCATCTTCTTCGGCAACGGCAACGGCACCTTCATGCCGCCGAAGACCATCCGCGGCGGCCACCAGGCGATGTACATCGAACAGGCGGACATGAACAAGGACGGCCACATCGACCTCATCGTGTCCAGCCCCACCACCGACAGCCTGACTCTGTTTATCGGCGACGGCAAAGGCGGGTTCCACCCGACCGAAGAGTTCGCGGCGGAGAAGGGTCCGCGCCACATCATTCCCGGCGAATTTTCCGGCGACGGTGTGCCGGACCTGTTGATCCTCAACGAGCGCGACAATTCCGTGAGCCTTCTGCAGGGACGCGGCGACGGCACCTTCATCTATCCGCACTTCAACTATCCCGTCGGCAGGCATCCGTGGGCCATCGCCGGAAGCGACTTCAACAAGGACGGCATGAAAGACGTCGCCATCATCCTGTACGACAACGCCATCTTGGAAATCCTGATGCGCAAGATCCCCGCGCGCAACATTCAGTCCTGACGGGATCCGTCCTGACCGCAGGCACAGCCCGAACGGGCTCGGCCTGACCGCTCTCAACTCACATCAATTGTTTTCGGGATCCGGCTCTTCCGGCGAAGGCGGGGTTTGCGTGTCCGGTATGGCGTAAGCGCCGTCCAGCCACTTGCCCAGGTCGGCCAGCCGGCACCGTTCCGAACAGAACGGGAAGAACGGGTTGCCGTCTTTTTCCGTTCTCTTTTTGCAGGTGGGGCATTTGAAGAATGCAGTGCTCATGGTCCATCACAAAGTTCAGGGTGGCGTGACTCCCCCAAGTGTGCCGTAATCCCCCACCCCTGCGCAACCCCCAGGCCCTCCCCTCCCTGGGCACAGGAAGGGCCTTGTCCGGCCCGGCAGGGAGCGCAACCCAAAAAATCCTTAAAAATCAATTGGTTAAAATTCTTTTTCGGTTTACAGGAACCCTAAACCTTTGTATAGTAATGCATTATATTTTTTGCGCGGCGATCCGACCGTATTTTATTGATTTAGTTTGACTTAATTGGCCGATGGGGAGGCTTCCCACAGTCTGACGCCGCCACCCACACCGAGCCTTTTCGGAACCGCAGACATGGGTCAACCGCACGAATTGGATTCATACCAACTGCTGGACGCACTGTCCGCGGGCAAACTGAACACCGGAGTGCAGGACGCGCCTGCGGAAAGCAATACGGAGAACGACAGCCTCTCCGCCGCACCGGCAACTCCACGCACCCGCCGCCGCCAGACCTACCCGGAGTATTTCGGTTTCACGGAGAAACCCTTCGACCTGACCCCCAACCCGGATTACCTGTACCTGCCGCACCGGCACAAGGACATGCTGGCGGCGCTCTTGATGGGTTTGGAAGAAGGCAAGGGCTTTTTGAAACTCACCGGCGAGCCGGGCACCGGCAAGACCACGTTGTGCAAAAGTTTTCTGAAAAATCTGAAAGGACCCTACCGCTTCGCCTGCATCCATATCCCGGCGGAAGACGGCATCGAACTGTTGCAATCCCTCAACCAGCAATTCAGCCTGCCCGCCGACTCCACCAGCAAAAAAGAACTGGTGCGCGAGCTGTCACGCTTTCTGCTTTCGGAGCACAAGGCCGGGCGGCGGACGGCGATCCTCATCGACGAGGCGCAGAATTTGCCGGCCGCGGTGTGGGAGGAGATCCGCCTGCTGTCGAATCTGGAGACGGAAACGGAAAAACTGATTCAGTTCATTCTGCTGGGCCAGCCTGCGCTCGACCGCTTTCTATCGAAAGCTGAATGGAAGTCGGTGCGCCAGCGCATCGCTCTGCAACGCGTGTGGACGCCGTTCAACCGCGAAGAGACGCGCGGTTACATCCGCTACCGCATCCAGCGTGCAGGAGGAAAAGGCAAGGTGCTGATCGACGACCGCGCCTTTGACAACGTGCACCGCTTCTCCAAAGGCGTGCCGCGCATGATCAACGCGCTGATGGACCGCGCGTTGACCCTTGCCCACAACGAACGAACGAAAAAAATTTCAGGGAAAATCATACGACAGGCGGCCGACGACCTGGGCGGACTGGACCGCGAACCCTCGTTCCTGCAAACATGCGTGAAGGCGGTGCTGGGGTTGATCCTGCTGGCGCTCGTTGCCGGGGCGGGATTGTTTTATGCCGTGCGCGATCAGTTGGACTGGCGTCCGGCCTGGGGGATCGACCTCGATCCCGTGATCCAGCACAACCTGATGAATCCGCATCCCGCAGGCAAACTGGAATCGATGCAACCGTCCTCCGCCAACCTGCAGGCACCCGTCGGCCCGCCGCTGGTGACGCCTTCCGGCGCGTACCGGGTGGTGCATGCGGGACACCTGCACGGCTACTTCTCCACCATGACGGGCGGGGAAAGCGAAGCCTACGCGCAACGGTGGATGCTCAAAACCTGGGGCGTCACGCTGGAGACCATCGCCGAGCTTAAGCAGGCGGGCTGGAAAAATCTTCAAACTCAAAACGGCCTGCAAACGCTTTCCCTGAACGCCAACTTGGAACGCCTGACCACGCTGAATTACCCGGCGCTCATCACCCTCGATTTGGGCGAGACCACCGGACGGCACCGCGTGACCTACCTCGGTCGCATCGGCAACATCGGCCTGTTTGGCGCAAAGGGATTGTTGCAGATTCCGCTCGCGCTCATCGATCCCGTCTGGGACCGCAAGGTGGAGATCGTGTGGAAGAATTTTGAGAACCTGCCGGAGTCGCTCGGCCGCAATGACGAGGGCGAGACGGTGCTGTGGTTGCAGGCGCAACTCAAAACGCTGGGATTTTTCGATAAGCCCGACGCGCAGTACGGTCCGCTAACCGAAAAAGCCGTCGAGCGTTTTCAGCAGGCTCACCGGCTGGAGGTGACCGGCCGCCTCGACCGCCAAACGCAGGCCCTGCTTTACAGCCAACTCACCACTTACCGCACGCCCGGCCTGGCGGGCAAGTGATCCCGCCCCTTCCGTAAAGCTCAAGGCACACCCAAGGTATTTAGCCAGTTGCCCAGGACGCAGTCCGCGCCCACGGACCATCGCAGGGACTACCGGGCAATAGCCAGCTCCCTCCCCGCGTGGCGGGGTTAGATTTCTTCTTCGATTTCGACGAGTTTTTTGACCGAGATGTGGTCGTGCAGGATGAAGTAGATGCCGCCCACCATGATGACGAGGAAGTTGAGCCCCCAGGCGACGAAGCCGAAGCTCACCGCCGCCACCTCCGGCTCGTTCATGATTTCGTGGAGCGCGATCAGCACGCCTGCGTTGAGCGATCCCAGAAACGCGGGCGTCGGCAGGATGGTGATGAAGATGCAGATCATCACCGTGAGCAGGATGGCGGAAGCGAGAGTTTTTTCATTCAGGTCGTAGGCGAAGTAAAGAGGGTAATACTGCAGGATGACCAGCGCCCACACCGCCGCCGTCGCCACGAACACCCACATCAGCGAGCGCAGGCTCTTGACCACGTGCAGGCCCTGGCTGAAGGTTTCCGCCATCTGCACGATCTTGTACTGCACCGTTTCCGGAAACGGTTTCATGAACCAGTGAACCAGCTTCATGGCGCGCTCTTCGTGGTAGATCAAAAGGTAAATGAACACCACCAGCCCCGCCACGAGCACAATGCTCGCCAGCCCAAACTGGAAAGCAATGGTCTGCACCGGGATGCCCGACCAGGCGATGTGCGTCCCCAGCATGTCGGCGTGAAACACCAGCAACCACGCAAACAGGATGAGCAACAGCACCATATCGAACAGGCGCTCGACGACGATGGTGGCCAGCGCGCTGGCGAACGACATGTTCATCTTCTTGCCCAGCAAAAAAGCGCGGATGAGTTCGCCCGCCCGCGCCGGCAGGACGCCCGCCATGAATCCCACCATCAACGGTGAACCCAACTCGATGGTCCGCACCTCCTTCACCGGCGCAAGCAGTACCCGCCAGCGCACGGCGCGCGCGACGTAAGTGAGGATCATCATCAACGTCGAGACGGCGAGGTAGCCGTAGTGCACCTCGGTGAAGGAGGCGAGCAACTCCTGCATCGACACGTTGCGCACCGTGTAGTACACGGCGGCAACGGCCACCAACATGCCTATGATCAGTTGGCCGGATCGTTTCAAAATGTATGCCTGGCGAGAATGGATTTGACGGTTTCGATGTCTTTTTCGATCTGCGCCACCAGTTCGTCGGCGTTTGCAAATTCCTTTTCGCCGCGGATGCGGGCGATGAACTGCACCTCGAGGTCGATGCCGTAAATTTCCTGGTGGAAGTCGAAGATGTGCACCTCGAGGCTCAACCGGTCGCGGTGGAACGTCGGGTTGAACCCGATGTTGGCCGCGCCCTGATACTCTTTCTGATTGTGGATGACGCGCACCGCATACACGCCGGTGCCGGGAATCTGCACCTTGCTGGTGTCGAGGTTTGCGGTGGGAAAACCGATGCGCTGGCCGGTCTTGTAGCCATGCACCACCGGACTGTGGATGGAATAATAGCGGCCGAGGAACTGCCTCGCCTCCTCCACCTGCCCGTCCTCGATCAACTCCCGCACGTGCGAACTGCTGACGCGCTGACCGTTGATTCTGATTTCCTCGATCACGTGCACGGCGAAACCGAATTCCTCCCCCATCTTTTGCAGGTACGATAACGTGCCTTCGCGCCCGCGTCCGAAAGCGTAGTCGTAACCGACCACGATTTCCTTGGAGCCGAGCAGGTCCACCAGGATGTCCTTGGCGAAGTCGCGCGGGCGCTGATCGGCGAACTGCTGGGTGAAATCGGCGCACACCACTTCGTCGATGCCGCACTGCTCGATCAATTCCATTTTCTGGCGGAAGGTGGTCAACAACGGCGGGGCTTTTTCCGGCGCGAGGATTTTCAGCGGGTGCGGCTCGAAGGTGAACACCATCGCCGTGCCCTGTTTCTCCCTGGCGATTTCCGCCACCCTGCGGAAAATGAGCTGGTGGCCCAGATGCACCCCGTCAAAGTTACCCAGTGCCACTACCGGGTGCGGCAACGGACCTTTGAAGTGCTTGGTGCCACGAGTGATTTTCATGAAAGGCGTTTCGGGCAATTTGGATTGCGTTCGGGCTGGATTCGGAGCCACCGGTTCCCAGTTTGGGGAGGGATCGCCTTAGGGTAGCCAAGTCCGGGAGGCGTGTCAAATTCCGGGCCCGGCGGCATCTGGCAAGCCCGATTGTCTTTTCTTGCCGCCCCCCGCGGAGTCTGATAAGATCGAATCATACCAGAATCCTTTTTTTTGGAAACCTTTATGTTCGATATCGGTTTTTTTGAGATCATGATTCTCATGGGCATTGGCATGTTCGTCATCGGACCGGCCAACCTGCCCCGTCTCGCCAAGGCCATCGGCAAAGGCTGGGGCGAGTTTCAGCGCACTTTCAACGAACTCAAGCAGGAAGTGCTGGACGAAACCGAGACTGTCAAGAAAACGGCCAACATGCAGGAGTTGGAACAGGAAGTCTCCGCCGCCACCAAGGTGGACGTGGACGTCAACCTGGATACGGATATCCGGCCCAACGACAACTGATCCGCCGCGCAGGATGCGGGGACACAGAGCATATTTGGAACACGCTCTCAGGCCATCGTTCGCTCATTATGCAGTAGCCAGTCGCATCGAACGCAGTCCGCACCACAGACCCTGATTCACCCACATGGCATTAGCCATCTGCCTCCGGACGCCGTCCGCCGCGTAGGGCGCGGAGCCAACAGAGTGTATTTGGAACGCGCTCTGAGACCATCGTTCGCCCACATGGCATTGGCCATCTGCTTCCGGACGCAGTCCGCCGCGTAGGGCGCGGAGCCAACAGAGTGTATTTGGAACGCGCTCTGAGACCATCGTTCGCCCACATGGCATTGGCCATCTGCTTCCGGACGCAGTCCGCCGCGTAGGGCGCGGAGCCAACAGAGTGTATTTGGAACGCGCTCTGAGACCATCGTTCGCCCACATGGCATTGGCCATCTGCTTCCGGACGCAGTCCGGGCCGTTTTACCGCGAACCATGTTCGCCATTTATGCTGAGCACACCTTCACTCCATCCCTTTTTGTCGCATTTTCCAGTGGCACTGGCTATGGCCGGACTGCTGATGATGTGGTTCGCCAAACGGCGCAACGACAACCAGATGGTTCAGGCCGCCGCCTTCAACTTCAGTGTCGCCTTACTGATGGGGGTGATGGCCATCTTCTCCGGCCTGTTCGCCGTCGACCTCGGCCAGTGGCCGGTGGTGGAAGTCGAAGGCCACCAGGGCTATTCCTTCGCCTTCGTCATCGTCACCATCATCTGCACCATCTACGCTTACACCAACGCCCTGTCGCGCAACGCCTTCTTTTTTTACATCGCCAACGTTCTGTTGATGAGCGCCACCGCCTACAGCGGTTACATGCTGGTGTTTCATTCGGCCAGCGGCTGACCGCCGGAAGGCAAACCGAAGCGATGCACCAGCTCGCCGCCGTAATACCCCGTCGCCAGCGTGGTGAACAACCCCACCACCAGCAAGAGAAGATACAGCCGGTCCGCCCACCATTTGGAACGGAAGCGGTAGCAGATCATGCCCACCGCATACACGACCGCCGTGGTGAACGCGAACAGGATGTGCGAACTCAGAAACGAACGGAATTTGTCCTGCACTTCGAGGTCGAGCAGTCCCAGCAGGCCCACGGTCGCCGCGGCGAGCAGTGCCCAGAACCCGAACTGCACGTTGAAATGTCCGGCCCGCTCCGCCACCGGTTCCTTCTGCAGGCGGCCGTACAACTCCAGCACACTGCCGCTGGTGAGCAGGGCCACCGGGAAATGCACGATCAAAGGATGCACCAGCGCGAAGTTCATGACGATCGAGAAGAGGGCTTCGGTCGCGCATGCAGGCGGCGGAACAACTCGCCCAGCACCACCCCCGCCGCCACCGATACGTTGAGCGATTGAATGGTGTCCTCACCGGGGATGCGCACCACCCGGTCGCAACGTCCGCGCACCCGTTTCGACAACCCCTCACGTTCACCACCCAGCACCAGCACGCAGGGAAACGGGATGTCCGCATCGTAGAGCGATTCCTTCGCTTCCGGGTCGGTGCCCAGCACGAACACGCCTTTTTCTTTAAGGTCACGCAGGCCCGAGGCGAGATCGGCGCAGTCGTACACCGGCACCACCTCCAGCGCACCTTCCGCCGTGCGCGCCGTGGAAGGAGCCACCGCCACCGCTCGTTGCGCCTTGTCCAGCAGAACCCCGCGCACGCCGAAATAGCCGCAGGAACGCAGGACCGCGCCGACGTTGTGCGTGTTGGCCACGCCGTCGAAGGCGACACCGATCCAGTCGGCGTGCACCGCCTGCTCCAGCAGTTTGTACAGCGAGGCAACATGCAGTGGACGCGTGACCATGACCACCCCTTCGTGATGCACGCCGCCTGCGGCACGGTTCAGCGAATCGTCGTCCAGTTCGCGATAGGGCAGCTTGTGTTTGGCGCACCACTGCTTGACGCGGTACAGGGCTTTCGAGCGATCCTTGTGGTAGTACAGGCGAAGCAGGTCCTCCGGCCGTTCCTCGAACGCACGCGCGCAGGCGTTCCAGCCGCACAGCGTCCATTCGCGTTCCTTGATGGGAGTGTGCTTCTTTTTCGGCGGCGGTTTGCGGTGTGAATTTTTATCGCGCGGAGTGGACGGGTTGCGGGCGGTCACGGGTGGAACCTCTAAAATTGAAATGGAAGCCGCCTGCCGGTCAGCGCATGCGGGTGAGTTTGACCAGCCGCTGGTTCATGTCGTCGAGGCGGCGGATCAATACCTCGATCACCTGGTTTTTGATTTTCAGATGCAGGGCCGGGCTGATTTTTTTCAAAAGAATGTCATCGATCTTCAACACAATGCCGTCCTCGTCCGCCACCACATTGCTGTAACGTTTCCTGCGTGCCTTCATACTGACTTCACCGAACAGATCGCCGGGATTCAGATGCGCGAGGAAAATGTCTTCCGGTTTGATGACGCTGAACGTGCCCTTGATGATGACAAAGAATCCGTAATCGGTATCACCGACGCGCACCACGCACTCACCGGGCTTCACGAATTTCCAGTGGTCCTTGAACGAATACAGGTGCGCCCGTTCTTCCGAGTCCATGAACTGGAAGAAGTTGTTCGCCTCCACCCAGTGCTGTAGCGTTGCCTGATCCATGATCCTCCCCCCCTCCCCTTTAAGTTGGAGTACGGGCTCAATAAATGGAAACCCGACAGGCCTCACATTTATCAGCCGTGGCCGCCCATCATGAAGGCCTCCGCCTCGTCGAACTTCGGTTTGGGCAGGTGCGCCACCTTTCGGAAAAAAGCCTCCCCCTCTTTCAGCACCTCCCGCACCGTGGGCAGTTGAAACATCATACCGCGAAACGCCGCCGCACCGGGATAGCCATATGCCATCCACACCGCCAGCTTGCGCAGGTACAACAGCGTGCGGCGCATGTCGTACACCGGCTCCAGCATTTCGTGAAAACGTTGCAGCAACTCGACCGGCGTCGGCGACAGCGTCTCTCCCAGATCGCCCGTGCATTCCCTGAATATCCACGGATCGCGCAGGGCGCCCCTGCCGATCATCACCGCATCGACGCCGCTTTCCTCGAGCAACTCACGGGCGCGGCCGGCACTGCGGATGTCGCCGTTGCCGATGATGGGGATGCCGGTTTTGCGTTTGACCTCGGCGATCAATCCCCAGTCGGCCTGCCCGCTGTATCCCTGCTGGCGCGTACGCCCGTGGATCGCCACCCACTGGCACCCCGCCTGCTGGGCCGCATCGACGCATTCGTGGATGGTGAGTTCGTCGTGACTCCACCCGGTGCGCATCTTCACCGTGAGCGGCAGATCGATATTGGTGCGGATGTGTTTGAGAAAGACAAACAGTTTTTCCGGATCGCGCATGAGCGCCGACCCGCACCCTTTCTTCACCACCTTCTTCACCGGGCAACCGAGGTTGATGTCGATGAAGTCCGCGCCCTGTTCTTTCACCTGCGGCGCAACGCGGACGTAATCGTCAGCGTCCTCGCCGAACAGTTGAATGCCGACCAGCGTACCGGGGTTTTCGTGGACGCGGATCATCTTCGCCGTACGTTCCGAGCTGTACACCAGTCCCTTGGCCGACACCAACTCCGAGATCAACACCCCCGCGCCCATCTCATCCATCAGGTGACGGTAGCAGAGGTCGGTGATGCCGGACATCGGCGCCATCCAGTAGGGATTGCGCATGCGCTTGATCAGCGGATACGCGGTCTCCGTATCGGCCATCGCTGTCGGTTTTTGTATTGGTGCGTTCATTTTCTATTTACACGTTTTCTTCGTTAGCACGCTGTGTTCGATGAACGGCTGGAAATGATCCGGCCATGGCGCGGTGAGTTCCATCGCGCGATCGGGTCCATTGAACGCCAGGCGGTACGCGTGCAGACCAAACTCGTATGACCCCTCGATTCTTTTGCCGTATACCTCGTCATTCAGAATAGGCAACCCCACGCTCGCCAGGTGCACGCGGATCTGGTTGGTGCGGCCGGTGTGCGGCACCGCGCGGATGAGCGACGCGCCCTCCTTCACCGCCAGGCATTCGAACACCGTGACCGCGGGTTTGGGATCGAGGATGCCGGGTCCCACGCCGCGCGCCGAACCCACCACCTTGCCCACCGGCAGGTCCACGACGAAGCGCGGCGATTTCGGCTTGCCCGCCACCAGCGCCAGGTACTCCTTGTGCACGCGGTTGCGGGTGAACTCCTGAGACAGGTTATACGCCGCCTCGCGCGTTTTGGCAAACACCACAAGCCCCGTGGTGGTGGCGTCCAGCCTCTGCACCGGACGCGGCACTTCACCCGGATAACGCTCGCGCAACAACTCCGTCATGCTGTTCTGGAAATAGCGTCCGCTGGGGTGCACGGGAAGCGGCGCGCCCTTGTTGAGCGCGCGGATGTGTTCATCCTCATAAACCACCTCCAGCTTGCGGTCGGCGGGCGGCTCCGTGCGCACACCCATGTTGGTGATGATGTAGTCGTGTTCCTTGAGTCGCGTGCCCAGGACCACAGGCAGGCCGTTGACCGTGATGCGGCCTTTCACGATGCGCCGCTCCCATTCCTCCCGCCCGAAGTACGGAAAGCGGTCGCAGAAATACGCTTCGATGGTGTAGCCGATGTAGCGGCCCGGCAGGTGGCAGGCGTAGATCTGTTCCTGCGGCGGCGGTGTGTGCAGGCGGTTTTTGGCGTGCCGCGTTTCGGAGGCGGGGGGAGGCGTGGCGGGCATGGGCGGTCCCTCAGTTCATGCGCGGGTCCACCGGCGCTCTCAACAGGTATTCGTATTCCTTGCCGAGCGATTTCACCACCCGGCCCCAGATATTGCTTTCAGGGTCGCCGAAGATATGGTCGTTCTTCGCGTCGCAGGTCAGCCAGCTACGGTGCTCCATCTCCCCGGCCAGCTGACCGCTCCCCCAGCCGGAATAACCGATGTAGAAGCGCAGGTTCTCCGCCGGGTTTTCGAGTTGACGGTACACTTTCTCCAACGGTTCCCAGCTCATGCCCAGATGGATGTTGTCGCAGATGGGCTCGAGCCCCTCCAGCGGCCGTTCCGAGCGCACCAGGTAGAACACCTGCGACTGCGCCACCGGGCCGCCGACAAACACCTCGTTGTCGTAGCCGGTTAAAAACTCCGCCTTCTGGAACAACTCCGAAGCCATCAGTCCCGCCTTTCGGTTGACCACGAGGCCGAACGAGCCTTCATCATTGTGATCGCACAGCAACACCACGGTGCGGGAAAAGT
Organism: Nitrospina gracilis Nb-211; assembly: GCF_021845525.1. Classification (NCBI taxonomy): domain Bacteria; kingdom Pseudomonadati; phylum Nitrospinota; class Nitrospinia; order Nitrospinales; family Nitrospinaceae; genus Nitrospina; species Nitrospina gracilis. The sequence continues at coordinate 2,985,806 of NZ_JAKJKD010000001.1, forward strand.
TGGGATCGCCCAATACCGGGTTGGCAATCAGGAAGGTGCCTTTGCCGTAAGCGTCTTCAGACATGAACTCCCCTGAGCTGGAATACGCGTTCGGTTACAGATTTACGGACTGGCACTTGCGGAACAACGGTCCGTTGCGCGCGGCCTCGCGTCCTTCGATGGTGGTGAAGTTGTTGTCCATGGCGATGGACACCAGGTTCGGCAGTCTGGTGGAGTTGGCCAGCGCGATCAGGCCCACGTCGCCGATCTCGTTTTGCGCCAGGTCCAGCTCTTCCAGCCGTTCCAGTTCGTTTTCCTCCGCCAGGACTTTCGCGCCTTCATCGCGCAGGTAGTTGCGGTACAGGTTGAGCGTCCTCAACTTTTGAAACACCTTGGATTTGATGATGGCGCGGATGCCGTTGGCACCCAGTTCGTTGCCGCCGAACTCGACCCAGTTGACCTTGGAGAACGCCTCGCATTCGGCCACAAAATGCGCACCCGCGTCGCCGATCTTGTTGCCGCCCAGGTTGAGGCGCTTGACCTTGGCGATGCGCGGGTCCTCGGCGATCACCTTGATGCCGTTGACGCCAACGCAACAGCCGAACAGGTTGAGTTCGCGGCCGTCCTCGCTCAGCTTGTCGCTCACCACCTTGTGCATGGTGTCGATCAGTTTCTGACCGGTGTAGTTGCACGGTTCCGCCGTGTCGTAAATTCGGTATCCACTTAGTGAAGGCATGTTCCCTCGACCGGAAAATTCAGGATTTCAAACTATAAACCTTGATTTAAGACCCCAATGCCTATACATTGGACGGAAACGTCCCCGAATCCACAAAGCCTTTAAAATTGTCGGTTTAGTTCATCGACAGGCTATTATAATGTTGACAGAAAATCAATATTATTTACAATTCGCTGTTTTACCGGGAGTCCCTCAATGAAGCTTGATTTCGACAAGATGGGCGGCCTTGTGCCCGCCATCATTCAGGATGCCAAATCCGGCAAAGTGCTGATGCTCGCCTACATGAACCAGATCGCCTGGGAGAAAACGCTGGAAACGGGCAACGCTTGGTTCTACAGCCGCTCCCGCGACAAACAATGGATGAAGGGCGAGGAAAGCGGCAACGTGCAGAAGGTGAAGGAAGTGTTCATCGACTGCGACGACGACACGGTTCTGCTGAAAGTGGAACAGGTCGGCGAGGCCGCCTGCCACAAGGGCTACCAGAGCTGTTTCTTCCGCAAGCTCAACGGCGAGCTGACCACCGTCGAGGAAAAAATCTTCGACCCCGAAAAAGTGTACAAAAAGTAAGAACCGCAACCTTTTCAACCGCAGGTAAGTGAATGAGTGGAAACGTATTGAAACTGGGAATTCCCAAGGGCAGTCTGCAGGACGCCACCGCCGCCCTCTTTGAAAAAGCCGGGTGGAAGATCAAATTCAGCAGTCGTTCCTATTACCCCACCATCGATGACGACGAGATCGAATGTCTGCTGATCCGCGCGCAGGAAATCGCCCGCTACGTCGCCGATGGCGTGCTGGACGCGGGCCTGACCGGCAAGGACTGGGTGCAGGAAAACCGCGTCGAGGTCGAGGAAATCGCCGACCTCGTTTATTCGAAAACCTCGGACCGCCCGGTGCGCTGGGTCATTGCCGTGCCCAACGACTCGCCCATCAACAACGTCAAGGACCTGCAGGGCAAGCGCATCGCCACCGAAGCGGTCAACATGACCGTCGATTACCTGAAACAGCACGGCGTCACCGCCTCGGTCGAGTTCTCCTGGGGCGCGACGGAAGTCAAACCGCCGAAACTCGCCGACGCCATCGTTGAAATCACCGAGACCGGCAGTTCGCTCCGCGCCAACAACCTGCGCATCATCGACACCATCATGGAGTCGAACACCAAGTTCATCATGAACAAGGACTCCTTCAAGGATGAATGGAAGCGCACCAAGGTGGAGCGCATCGTGCTCATGCTGAAAGGCGCCATGGCCGCCAACCGCAAGGTCGGCATCATGATGAACGTGCCGCGCAAGTCGATGGAGGCTGTCATGAAAATCCTGCCTCCCAACACCAAGCCGACCATCTCCAGCCTGACCGACGACGCCTGGGCCGATTTGATGGTCATTCTGGAAGAAAAGCTGGTGCGCGAGATCGTGCCGGATCTCAAAAAAGCGGGAGCGGAAGACATCGTCGAGTTCCCGCTCAACAAGATCATCCACTGAACCGGAAAACCATTGGCCAGGGACGAAGAACGACAGGAAGCGGACTCCGAATCCACGGAGTCCCGGTCCCAACCGCCGGAAGTGCCTGAGGGCGAGGCGGACTCTCCGCCCGTGGATGCCGCAGATAGAAACGCGGAAGAAACCACCGGCGAACCCACCTCCACCGACGGCGAAAAACCGGAAGGCGAGGACACCACCTCGGCCTCCGGCCAAGCCCCCTCCGAAGAATCCGCTGAGGCGGAACCCAAAGACGCCCCTTTCGGCGATGAAACCAAGGCCAGCGACGACACACCTGCCAAAAAAGTCAAAACCAAGGGCACGGGCAAGATCTGGTTCGTGCTTCTCTTGATTCTCGGCGCGGGCGGGTATTTCGGCTGGAAGGGATTCGAAATGCTCCGCGGCCATCAGGGCGTTCTGGTTTCGCTCAACCGGCAGTCCGACGATCTCGGCCGCGACATCCAGCAACTGCGCGAGCTGGTGAATCAACTGCCCAAAAAAAACGCGGCGCAGTTGGAACAACTAATCGCGCGGTTTGAGGAAACGCAGGCCCGCATCGAGGAAACCCAATCACGGATTGATGAAAACAACGAAGCCCAGCGCGCCGCACTCGAAGCCCTGCAGAAGGAAGTCGATCAACTGAAAGAAGGCGTGCGCATCGGCACCATCCAACTGCAATCCACGGAGGAAGTGCCGGGCGCCGAAGGCGAGTTGGGACCCGTCTCCGGCGAGGTGGTGACGGAACCGGAAGCAACGCTTGCAGAAGAAATGCCCGCCGAGGAAACGGAAGAGGCTCCTGCGGAAGAACCTGTAGCGACCGAAGAGACACCGGTGGAAGAATCGGGTGAAACTGCCGCTGAAGAAACCGCGGAAGGAACGACCCCGGAAGAAACCGAAACCGGGGCCGCTGAGGCCACCGCTCAGGTGGTGCCCGGTGGGGCGGAAATGACGGAAACGGAAGAAGAGTTGCCGCAGGAAGAAAGCGCCGAATCTTCAGCCGAAGAAACTCCGGTCGTGGAAGAGGCCGCCCCGCAGGAACCGGAACCGACGCCCTCCGTCGAGACCGCCGAAGCGCCGCCGCAACCGCAAGTCCCCCAGCAACCCGAACCCACTCAGCCGCCGGAAACGCCGCACGGTCCCAAGCGCAGTGAAGAAGCGCAGAGCTACATCGACTTCGTGGAAGACTCCGCCGCCAAGGCATGGAACTGGGTCAAGGAAGGCTCGCAAAAACTGTGGGGCTCCATCAAGGACAAGTTTTGATCCCATCGGCCTGCCGGACGCCGTCCCTTTTTTAAACTCCCCCTACCCCCATCGCTTCTCTCAGGCACAGCCCGCGCCAAACAGGCAAACGACATTCCTCATTCCCTTTGAATGATGAGGGATCGCTCTCCATTCCATAGTTGCTTTTGTATAAACGCATTCCGCGGCCTGGGTTGTGAACAGAGATAAACTCAAGCCGCATGGCATCCGATATAATAAAGTATGCATTATCTCAAACTCGTGGCGGGTGTGGCGTTGCTGACGGCGGCGCTGGGCTCACCGGAAAAAGTCCTGGTCGGTCACGCCGTGGAGATCCTCTCCGGCGACACCTTTGCGCTTGAGGCCGAGAACAAACTATACAAGGTGCGATTGGAAGAAGTGGACGCGCCGGAGCGGGGCCAGCCGTTCGGCAAGCAATCACGCGATTATCTGGAAGAATTGATCCTGCATCGCGCCATCCGCGTCGATGTCTCGTTCGTGGACAAGTACGGTCAGCAAGTGGGCCGCGCCGTGCTGGCGGGCGGACGGGTGGTGAACGACGAGGTCGTCGCCCAGGGCTACGGCTGGCATTACCGCGCCACGCCGAACCCCGACGCGCGTCTGGCCAGGCTGGAGCAATACGCCTTCGCCCACAGCCTGGGATTGTGGATGCAGGTCGAACCCGTCCCGCCGTGGGAACACCGCCGCGAGAAGATCATCCCCGAAGCGCCGTGGGAAAGGGCGGAGATGGATTACGACCGCGTCCTGCATTACGGCATTGTGGGCGACGTCAAAAGCCGCATCTACCAGTGGCCCGCCTGCCGCGGCTACACCCGCGCCGCAGGGATCAACAAGCCCGTCATCTTCCAGACCCGCAAACAGGCCGAGGAAATGGGCTACCGGCCCGCCGCGCGGTGCCCTTCCTGATATAGACATAAAGGAAGAGCTTTCGCCGGAACGCTCCTTTATATATAATCGATCATCATGAACCACACCGACGCAAAACAGAACAGGGGCGGGAGCGATTCCGTTTCCCCGGCCGGAGCGGCCGATGCCAGCACCCGTGGGGTGCCGGAGTTATTGGCCCCGGCGGGCAGTCCGGAGAAGCTCGATTACGCTTTGGCCTACGGCGCCGATGCGGTGTACGCGGGCATTCCGCGGTTCTCGCTGCGCGCGCGCGAGAATCCGTTCAAGGACGCAACGCTGAAAGAGGCCATCGAGCGCACGCACCGGATGGGGCGGAAGATTTACATCACCGCCAACATCCTGCCGCCCAACCGCAAGATCGATTCGTTCAAACAGTCGCTCGCGTTTTATGCGGATGCGAAACCCGACGCCTTCATCATGGCCGACCCGGGGATGATCCGCTTCGCCCGCCGCGAGTTCCCGCACGTGCCGGTGCACCTGTCGGTGCAGACCAACACCATCAATTACGAGTCGGTGCAGTTCTGGTACGACGAGGGGGTGAGCCGCATCATCCTGTCGCGCGAATTGTCCCTGCCGGAGATCGCGGAGATCCACGCCAAGGTGCCGGGAATGGAGCTGGAGTCGTTTGTCCACGGCGCAATTTGTATTGCCTATTCGGGCCGATGCCTGCTGTCCAATTATTTCAACCACCGCGACGCCAACCAGGGCACCTGCACCAACAGTTGCCGCTGGGAGTACAACGTGCATCAGCAACCGCACGAGTCGGCGCCGGTGCAGAGCACGCACCAGCCGGAAATCCTGAACGGTGAATATTTCCTGGAAGAGCGCGAGCGGCCGGGCGAACTGATGCCCATTGACGAAGACGAGCACGGCACCTACATCATGAACTCGAAGGACCTGCGCGCCATTGAGTATCTGAAACCGATCCGCGACGCGGGCGTGTGTTCGTTCAAGATCGAAGGCCGCACCAAAACCATTTATTACCTGTCGATGGTGGTGCGCAGTTACCGCCGCGCCATCGACGACTTGGCGCGCGGGCAGGCATTCGACCCCAAACTCATCGACGAGATCAACAAGACCGCCAACCGCGGCTTCACTTCCGCGTTCCTCGTGCCGCGGTCGGATCACCAGACCGAGCGTTTCGACTCCGCTCAAGAGACGGACCTGCCGCAGGTGTTCGCCGGACAGGTAAAAGATGCGCGTCCCGGCTGGATGGAAGTGGAAGTGAAAAACCGCATTGAGGTAGGCGATCGCATCGAGTACATCTCCCCCGCGCGGCAGAGTTATTTCCACATCGCCGCCATCGAGAACGCGAAAGGCGAATCGGTGAACGTCGCGCATGGCGGTGCGGGCAAAGTGTGGATCGCCACCGACCAGCCGGTCGAACCCTACGCGCTACTCAGCCGCGTCGTCACCCAGCAGACGGCGGACTCCCTCTCCCTGCACACGCAATAATTCCTCTACACGCACAGATCGAAGTCGGTTTCCTGTAAGGGATGGAGCCCGCAGGCGACATCACGGAGCCCGGCGGATATCCTTTGTGGCAGTCACTGCTGATTGTCCGGTTTGTCGGAGCGTTGGGAAGTTTCGGCGAACCACAGGACGATGAAGATGACGACGGACAGCCCCGCCGCAAGCCAGAAGTCGAAGCTCTTGTTCTCCAGGTCGAAGAAGTCGTAAGTCATTGTCCCATCAATGATTAGGATGGCTACGGCAATGCTGAGCAGGAGCGCAAGTTTTCTCAAAACGGGGTCCTCGACATTCAGAAGAAGCGGGCCCGGCGGTATGCGGTCCGCCGCCCGGAGAGGGCGGGGGTCCCGGAGCGGGTTGCCTGGATTAGAATGAGGCCTTCGGCCAAATTATTTTTGAAACCGGGAGCGGCTTGCTTATATAATGTGGATCGCCTCAATTGTTATTTGAATTTTAACAAGTTACAGGCCGAGCGCAAGCCGGATTCCGGTCCTCCCCGCGATTTTCGACCGGACGGCCCATCCTGCGTGATCCTCAATCGCATTTAAAAGAGTGGACCTTTATATATGGCAATTCCAATTCGACAGGCAATGAAAGTTGGGTTTTACCTGTTCAAGCAGAAACTCCTCGGCAAAAAAAAGTACCCGCTGGTGTTGATGCTCGAACCTCTTTACCGTTGCAACCTTGAGTGCACGGGCTGTGGAAAAATCCAGAAACCCAACGATATTCTCAAACAATATCTGAGCGTGGACCAGTGCCTGCGAGCCGCGAAGGAATGTGGCGCGCCGATCGTCTCCATCGCCGGCGGCGAACCGCTGATCCATCCGCATATCGTGGAGATCATTGAAGGCCTGATCAAGCAGGGCCGCTACGTGTACCTGTGCACCAACGCCATCCTGCTCGAAAAGTATCTCGACCAACTGCCGAAATCGCCGTTGCTCACGCTGTCGATTCACCTGGACGGCATGAAGGAACACCACGACCACATCTGCATGGAAGAAGGCGTGTACGACAAGGCGATCGATGCCATCCGCGCCGCCAAGAAGAAAGGTTTCCGCGTCACCACCAACACCACGTTCTTCGACGGCGTTTCCGTTGAGTACGCCGAGCAGTTCCTCGATCACATCAAACCGCTGGGCGTCGACGGCATGACGGTGTCTTCCGCCTTCCAGTATCCGGATGCACCGGACCAGGAACATTTTCCCGGCCGCGCGAAGACGATGGAATTTTTCGGCGACCTGTTGAATCGCAACAAGGGCGGCAGATGGAACTTCAACCATTCGCCGTTCTACCTCGACTTCCTGCAGGGCAAGCGCGATTACGACTGCACGCCGTGGGGCAACCCGTGTTACTCCGTCCTCGGCTGGCAGAGACCGTGTTACCTGCTCGACGAGGGCTACGCCAAGAGCTTCCGCGAGTTGATGAAGACCACCGACTGGGACAGCTACGGTCACCGCAACCACGACAAGTGCCGCGACTGCACGGCGCACTGCGGGTACGAGGCCACGGCGGTGGAGGACTCGACGCGCGGCCTGCGCAACATGGTGTACTCGGCCAAAGCCGTCTTCCAATAGCCCGTTGAACGGGCAGGCAGATGGGTACTGCCTTGTGGGCGAACGATGGCCCTCCAGCCCAATTTAAAACCCATTCCGTTTATTTAACCCTCCCCTGAATCAGGGGAGGGTTTTTTTATTGTTCTCCCTCTTGGTAGTGAGTCTATTTGCCGCGGGCCACGCCCGCCCATAACACGGATGGGCAACCGGCTACTGCCCGGTAGTCGCGGCGATGGCGGGTGGGCGCGTTTCGAAAGTTTCCCCAGTTTGCCGCGGGCCACGCCCGCCCATAACACGGATGGGCAACCGGCTGATGCCCGCGTGGCCCCTTTCCTTAATAAATGAGTCCGTAATCCACGGCAACTCCCGCCATAAAAAAACCCGGACCCCGCAAAGGGGGCCCGGGTAAGAGGTTCCGACGATGACTGCGATTACCGCGTGAGGTTCACGGTTTCCGTAAGGAGGTCGTCGGTCGTGGTGATGATGCGGGCACTCGCCTGGAATGCCTGCTGAGTTTTGATCATGGTGACGAACTCCTGCGCCAGATCGACGTTGGACAACTCCAGCGTACTGCCAAGCACGGAACCGAAGGCCCCGGTATTGGGAGCGGCGATCACCGGCTGGCCGGAAAGGCCCGACTCCGCGAACAGGTTCTGCCCGACGCGCGTCAGGCCCGTCGGCGCCAGGAAATCCGCCAGTGCCACCTGGAACAACGATTCCGACTGGCCGTTGCTGAACAGGCCGTTGATGGTGCCGTCGTTGTTCACGCTCAACCCGGTCAACACGCCGGTTGGGAACCCGTCCTGGATCACCGAGTTGGTGTTGGACGCGGCGGCAAAAGCGGTCATCTTGCCGTTGGTGGCGATGCCCGTGGTGTCAGCCAGATCCCAAACCACGTTCTGCGCGGCGGCGGGAGGCGTGGCCGTTGTGAAGTCCAGCGCGATGGTCAGGTCGGTCACGTTCCCCGTGGCGACCAAGGCTCCACCACTGTCCAGCAGTTCGTCCAGGTTGCCGTTGGCATCAAAACCCAGGGAGCCCGTGGCGGTAGCGGCGCTCACCGTGCCACCCCCCGCGAGGCTGATGGAATAGTCCCACTGCGTGGTTACGGTGCCGCCGAAATTACCGCTCAGGGTATTTTCCTTGGTGAAAGTGACGCTCATGATCACCTGATCACCGACCGAATTGATGAGGGTGACCGGGGAGGTGAAGGTGGTGCCATCCGCGGCGGAAGCATCCAGATTCGCTCCCAGCGTGAACGAAGTGGTGGCGTTCGGCGCGGACTGCACTCCGGCAAGGTCCACGTCCTCAAGCGTCGTGCCCACCGTACCGCCGGTGATGCGGAATCCCTGAAGAAGGTTGCCGCCGATGTCCTGCACCACGCCGTCGTCATTGATGCGGAACTGTCCGGCCCGGGTGTAGAAGTTGCCCTGGCCGTTGTTGACGATGAAGAAGCCCTGACCGTCGATCGCCATGTCCAGCGCGTTGGTGCTGTTCTCCATCGCGCCCTGCGAAAAATCCTGCAACGACCCGACGAACTGCGTGCCCTGCCCGATCTGGGACGTCACCGACCCGTTGTTCAGGATGGTGCTGAACAGATCGCCGAACACACTCTTACTGCTTTTGAAGCCGACCGTATTGGTGTTGGAAATGTTGTCGCCGATGACGTTCATCGCCTGCGAGTTGGACCGCAGACCGGACACACCGGAGAACAGGGAGCCTATGAGTGACATGACATCTCTCCTTATCGGATTGTATTAGAGCGAAACTCTGGAAATATTTTCAGCCGAAATCTTGGCGCCGTTCACGATGGCGTAGGTGTTGCCGTTTTCAAATAGGACTTCCGACACGGTTCCCTTGGTGAAGGTGGCGGCGTCCACGCTGTTGCCCGCGGGGCCGATCGCTTTCACCTGGAAGGTGTAGTTGCCTTCCGGCACCGAGTTGCCGGAGGCGTCCTTGCCATCCCAGACGGCGGTGTTATTGCCCTTGCCGCCGGTGCCCGTAACACTGCGCACCAGGGTGCCGATGGCGTCGTACACCTCAACCCTCACCGTGTCCGCCTCATTTGCGAGCGAATAACTCAGGTTGTGCGTCTCCCCGTTCGCGTGCGCCACGGTGTTGCCCTGCACATCCACCTGTTTGCCGATCATGTTGATCATGCTGGAATTGGTGGCGGCCTGTTGCGACTGGATCAGCTTCATGATGTTGGTGTTGACGTTGGTCATTTGTTCCAGCGCACTGAACTGGGCCAACTGCGCGCTGAACTCCTGGCCATCCATCGGGTTCAGCGGGTTCTGGTTGCTGAGCTGGGCGATCATGAGTTTCATGAAGTCGTCCTTGCCCAGTGTGTTTTTGGCACTGGCGGGTGCAGTGGATTTGTTCGATTCCGCGTACGGTAAAACACCTTCCAACATGGCCGATGCCTCCTAAAAAATTATGCGAATAAACTGATGGTTTGCGATTCGTTGAAAAATACCGGCCGGGTGAACGCCATCTCTTCCACCGGCGCGGAGGCATCGGGTCCCAATGCCGGGTCGAACGGCCGGAACGCATGCACGTTTTCCTGACGTTGATGCGGCGACTGACCCTGGTTGTTGCCGCCGACGAGCACGGTGAAGGAATCGACCTTCACACCCTGGCTGTGCATGGTGTCACGCAATTGCGTGAGACTGCCTTCGATGGCCTGCTTGACCGCGTGGTTCTCCGCCACCAGGGTGGCGCGCACCGTTTCGCCTTTGGACGACACGTTCAGCCGCACGGTTCCCAGGGACGGCGGGTCGAGCTTGATGTGCACTTCGCGATGATTGCCCAAATTGCGGAACGCGACCTTCTCGATGATCTGCGCCGTCACCGGTTTTTCGACACCGCCGCGCGCGCTGTAAGTTTCCGCCATCATCGGCCGGAATCCCTCTCCCGCCTTGTCGGAAACGGGTGCCGTGGTGGTGGCTCCCACCGGCGCAGTCGGGTTTACGGTCTGCGTGGCTTCCCCACCCGTGGACACACCGTGGATGGCCGAAGCGGTGGCGGCCTGCGCCGTGACGACCTGTCCCGTCGCAACGGCAGGTTTCGGTGCGGCGGCGTGCGGAGTCAGCGGTTGCGTGTGGGTGTTCGTTTGCGCCTTGCCTTCATGCGTCAGGTTGGAGACGGTCTTCGAACCCGGTTTTTCTCCCATCACCTCCGCCGGCGTTTTCATCTTCGCCTCGGTGGAGCGGGTGTCGAGGTTCAGTTTCGGCTCGCGGGCAGGCACGGCGGGTTCGGTTTGCGTCTCCGGCGTGGGCTGACCGGCACCTTTGGTTTTGGAAATGCTTTCAGCCAGCTTGGCCAGCACGACGCGTCCGTCCACCTTGCTGTCGGCACCGTTCATGCCCCGCGCCTGGTCGACAATCTTTCGCGCTTCGGTTTCGGAAAGCCCGGCCTTCATCAACGCATCGATTACTTTCTTTTCGAGGACCGAAGCGTTGGCGCCGTTGTTCTGGGAAGCCTGAACGGCCACGTCCTCTTCCGGATTCTCAACCTGAACGTTCTGCAGGGCCTGGAGCAAACCGTTCAGCGCCATCAGGAATGCGCCGGCCTGACCGTTTTCATCCATATCGCCGTTCAATGCGGCGATCAGGCGATCAAGCACTTCCGGATCGAGGTCCATCTGCCGGAGTTGTTCGATCAACTGGTCTTTCGACACGCCGCCGCTCTGTGCGGAGACGAGATTCATCAGTTGAAACTCCGGATCGGTTTTGAGCTGATTGAGCAGTTGCATGAGCGCATCGGTGCCAGGCTCCTGCGTATTTTCCATCGAAGCCAGAAGCACGTCCGCCTGCGCGCCATTCACACCTGCGGGCAACCCTTCGCCGCTCTGCAACAGGGCGAGGAGCGCCTGGAGCGAGGCTTCCTGCGGGAGGGGACCGGGGTTTTGCGTGTGTACCGGGGGCATTTGCGGTTTGCCGTTCTGGATGCCGGTGGTGTGTTCCTTGTATTTGGTACCCGATGCATTCTGGTTTGCGTGGGTGAAAGACCGTGTTTCTGTCTGGTGTGTTTCCTTGCCGGAATATGGAATGGTTTGCGGTTTGGAATCGCTGGTGACATTCCGTGGGCCGGTGCTCGAATCAGTGCGGGCGCCGTCCAACCGCTGGTCACGGTAGCGGCCATCGGAATCGGAAGAGGAGACATCGTCACGGCGCACGGGGCGCGTCTCGTTCTGCATGAACTTGTCGAAGCCCGGCGCGCCCGCTTCCTTGCTTCCGGGCTGAGGCCCGGACGTCGTCTTGGGCTGGGTTGCCGAACCGATCAGTTGCGTCACGATGTTTTTGCTTTGCATGGTCACGTTGGTTTCCTCTTCACTGGCCTGGGGCACAGCTTTTGGGTTCCCCCTTGAAAAGCAAAGGGTGTGCCAAAATCGAGTGACGCCCGAAAATCCTTGACAGGACTGGTTTTGCGGGCTGGGTGGGGTTAAGCCGGGGACCGCGGGCGGGCGGGCAAAACCTGCCCCGGCGGGAAAATTTTTCCCGCAAGGCACCGGGCCGGGCGGTCCGGAACCGGAATCCAATCCGCGCGGGGCGGCCGGGATTCCAGTGCGAGAAATCCGTCGTCAAAATTTTTGGATGAGGGAACCGTTTGTGCTTGTAATCAATAGTCCGTTCCTTTCATATGAAAATGGAAGCGTTCATACAAAAGCCTGAAATAGAAGAAGGAAGCGCCCCCGAACCATGCTGTCCACCCTGACCTCACTACGCACGCTGTTGTTCGGATTGTTCCTCATCATGCTGGGGAGCGGTCTGCAGGGAACCCTGCTCAGCCTGCGCGCCTCATTTGAAGGGTTTTCGCCCTTCCTCACCGGTCTCATCATGTCCGGGTATTACATCGGTTACCTGGTAGGATCGTTGTGGGTCATCCGCATCACGCATGAAGTGGGGCACATTCGCGTGTTCGCGGCGATGGCGGCCATCGCTTCCGGCACCATCCTCCTGCACATGGTGTTTGTCGATCCGATCGCGTGGCTGGTGTTCCGGCTGGTGACGGGGTTCTGTTTCGTCGGCATCTTCATCACCGTGGAAAGCTGGGTGAACCATTTCACACGCAACGAGGTGCGCGGCAAAATCCTGTCGCTGTATATGGTGATCCAGTTTCTGGGAAGCGGCCTCGGGCAGTTGTTGTTAACCGTGGACGATCCGCACGGCTTCATGCTGTTCATTGTGGTGTCGGTGGTCATCTCCATGGCATCGGTGCCGATCCTCCTGTCCACGGCGACGGTGGCGCCGCAGATCACCAGTCCGCCGAAACCAAAGCTGGCCAGCCTGTTCAGCCTGGCGCGGCTGGGGCTGGTGGGGTCGCTGGCGGTGGGCATGTCTTCCGGCGCGTTCTGGGGCGTGGGCGCGGTGTATGCTTCCAAGCTGGGGCTGTCCGTTTCCAACATCGCCCTGTTCATGGCGGTGGTCATTCTGGGCGGCATGCTGTTTCAGTGGCCGCTGGGCTGGCTGTCCGACCGCATGACCCGGCAGAGGGTCATCGCCGTGGTGGCGTTTTCCGCCGCGTTTGTATCGCTCGCTCTGCTTATTTTTGAAGAAAGTGGAATGAACACCCTGCTGTTTCTGGCCATGATCTTCGGCGGACTGTCTTTGCCGTTGTATTCCATCCTCTCCGCTTACACCAACGACCACGTGCCGCCGGAGGAGATGGTGCAGGCCAGCAGTGGGTTGATGCTGGTATTCGGACTGGGAGCCATTCTGGGTCCGATTGCCGGCGGCATCATGCTGGACGTGCTGGGCAGTGCGGGATTTTTCACCATGCAGACCATGATATTTGCGGTGCTGGGCAGTTACGCCTTCCGGCTGGAAGTGGTGTCGCCGCAACCGGAGGTGGAGGAAAACGTGCCGACCGTGCCGATGCCGTCGCGCCCCTCTCCCTTGTCTGCGGTGGCGGCGGCGGAAACCATGCAGGAGGCGCTCGATTCCGATTCCTCGGGCGACGATGGGCGGAGGAGAGAGGAAGTGGGTGTGGCGGCTTCGCCAGACGCCGGGCCTTTGGAGCCGGATGACAGCGGGAAGGGGCCGGACGCCGCCCCGCGGGGTCCGTCAGCGAAGGATCTTTGACAGCTCCACCGCATCCGGAAAGTATTCCTTCGGGCACAGGAACCGGAAGATCTGCACGATGTGGCGCGCCGTGTCCAGCACGTCGTGGTTGACCAGGTTCATGCCTCCCACCTTGTCGCGGATGACGGTTTCAAAGTAAGTCTCGGCGCGTCTTTTTCTTTCCTCCTCGTCCAGGTTGGCAGTCAGGATGTCCGCCAGCCTCCCCACCTCCACCCAGAAGCCGGCACACTTCGCACATTGATCGACCTCCAACTCCAGCTTGCGGCTGAACCAGTGGCGGAACAGGATGGTGTTCCGGCAGTGCGGACAGACGTGATGGATATTGCGGAACTCATGGACACCGTCGGCGCGCGGCACGGACAACAACTCCGCTCCCGCACCCGGAAGCCGCTCCGGAATCCGCTTCAGGCTTTTGCGCTCGATCCAGTAACCGCCGCATCCGTCCCGGCAGGCGTGGACCGTCACCCCCGCCGCAACGTGGGGAGTGAGCGTATTCTGGCAGGAGGGACACTCCAATGGGATTGTGGTTTCAGCGGTCATGGATATCGATGCCTTTTTTCCTCAACCTATCAGAAACCGGCGGTTCTGAAAACCGGGAGGGAGAGAAGCCAGGCGGCCGGGCCTCGCCTTTTCCCCCTTAATAGAAAAGGGTTGGAATTTGGATGGAACGGCGTTCCAATAAATAGGCAGGCCAAACCATCCAGCCGGGCCAGAAAAAGGTCGGAGAATGGCTCCTCCAAAAGTTTGGTTTGCGGATATCGGAAACCCGGGAAATCGCATTTTATTCTTTAAAATTCAACGCTTTATGGGTAAACTATAGGGGTTTTCACCAAATCATACTGAATATTCGGACACGGCTTTATGGCAATCAAATCCAAGCTGCGCTTGGGAGATATATTGATTCGCGCGGGGGTCATCGACGAATCCCAATTGCTGGAAGCGCTGGAAATCCAGAAAAAAACCGGCATGCAATTGGGCAAGGTGCTCTTGCAGATGAAATACATCACGGACAAGGATCTGGTGTACAGCCTGTCCGAGCAGATGGACATCCCGCAGGTGGATCTGGAGAACATCAAAATTTCCAACGAAGCGATTGAACTGGTCGAGGAAAAGTTTGCACGCAAGTCCATGCTCATTCCGTTCAAGGTGGAAGGCAAAACCCTGAACCTGGCCATCACCAATCCGTTCGACCTGTTTGCCATCGACGAAATCGCGGTGAAAACGAAGATGGACGTGGTGACGTGGCTGGCCACCGAGACCGAAGTGCACCGCGCCATCGAGGAATACTACGGGGTGGCGTCTTCCATTCAGGATGTGGTCAAGCACCTCGGCGTGGAGGACAAGAAAAAGAAAAAGGAGGAAGCCAAGCAACCGGAAGGGGGGACAACCACCGACGCTCCGGTGAAGAAGCTGGTCGACCTGATTCTGGTTCAGGCTTTGGAAGACGGTGCCAGCGACATCCACATTGAGCCGTACGAAAAAATCCTGCTCATCCGTTACCGCATCGACGGCGTGTTGTTTGAAGCCAAGCGCATTCCCAAATCCATCGAGTCCGCTTTCATCTCGCGTCTCAAGGTCATGGCCAACATGGACATCGCCGAGACGCGCGCACCGCAGGACGGCGGGTTTTCGCGCAGGCTCGAAGGCAAGAACATCGAATTCCGCGTGTCTTCCTGCCCCACCATTTACGGCGAAAACCTGGTCATCCGCATCCTGGACCGGTCCAAGCTGACGCTCACGCTCGACGACCTGGGGTTGATCGGTGGAGGTCTCGAAAAATTTCAGAAGTTGTTGCGGAATCCCTACGGCGTCATCCTGGTCACCGGGCCCACAGGAAGCGGCAAAACCACCACGCTCTACGCATCGCTCAGCCAGCTCAACACCCCCGACCGGAACATCAAGACCATCGAAGATCCGGTGGAGTACCGGCTGGACGGCATCCGCCAGACGCAGGTCAACCCGAAGGCCAACATCACCTTCGCCACGGGTCTGCGCTCGTTGATGCGGCAGGACCCGGACATCGTGATGGTGGGCGAAATCCGCGACGCGGAAACGGCGCAGATCGCCATCCAGGCGGCGCTGACGGGTCAGTTGGTGCTGAGCACCCTGCATACCAACGACACGGCGAGCACCATATCCCGCCTGACGGAATTCGGCATCGAACCGTTTCTCATGGTGTCGTCGATCATGGGCATCCTCGCCCAGCGGCTGGTGCGGCGCATTTGTTCCGAATGCAAAGTGGAACGGCCCATCACGCCGGAGGAAATGAAAATTTTCGAAATGCACGAGCTGGAGGTGAGCGGCCGTTCCCTTTACCACGGAGAAGGATGCAAGAGTTGCAAGAACAGCGGCTACAGGGGACGCGTCGGCATCTACGAGGTGCTGCTGGTCGATGACATCATCCGCAAAATGATTTTGGACCGAAGCGCTCCCATGGACATCCGCGACCGCGCCATATCGACACAGGGGCTCCGCACGTTGCGGCTCGACGGCCTGTCCAAAGTGCTGGAAGGATTCACCACGGTGGAAGAACTCGACCGGATGACGTTTACGGAAGACTCCACGTTTTAACAGGAAGCGGTATGCCGCAATTTCAATACAAAGCCCGCAACCGGATGGGAACCCTGATTTCGGGAACCATGTCGGCCGCCACCCCGCAGGATGTGGGGTTGGAACTGAGCCGCATGGGACATTTCCCCGTGGCCATCGAATCCGCCCGACCGGAACGCACGCCGGTTCTGGAGATGGACCTGTTCTCCCGTTTCCAGAAAATCAAAACACAGGAGATCGTGCTGTTCACCCGGCAGATGTCCACGTTGTTCAACGCCGGCATTCCCATTCTTTCCATCCTGCAGGCGCTGGAAGACCAGGTGGAGAACCTGCGTTTCAAGGCGGTCGTGCACCGGATTCAGGAGGACGTGGCCGACGGCCTGTCGCTTTCGGACGCCATGGCGCGTCACCCGGAGGTGTTCCCGGATCTGTATATCAACATGATCGAAGCCGGTGAGACCGGCGGCATCATGGAAGACGTGCTGGCCCGGCTGGCGGACCTGCTTGAAAAACAGCAGGAGAACGATGCCAAAGTGCGCGCCGCTTTCCGCTACCCCAAAATCGTGCTCGGCGTGATGGTGCTGGCCATCGCTTTTCTCATGTGGAAGGTGGTGCCGGTGTTCATCAACCTGTTCCAGACCATCAAGGTGGAGTTGCCTCTGCCCACGCAAATCCTGGTGCTGGTGCACGGCATGTTCGTAAAGTACTGGCTGTCCCTCTTTCTGCTGATCGGGGGCGGCATTTTTATATTCAGGCGCTACACGGCAACACAGTTGGGGCGGCGGCAATGGGATTATTTCAAACTCAGGATGCCGCTGTTGGGACCCATCAACCTGCGTTCCTCCATGGCCAAGTTCGCCCGCATCTTCGGCAACCTGCAACGCAGTGGCGTGCCCATTCTGGAAGCCCTGCATGTTTCCGCGCGGGTGGTGGACAACACCGTGCTCTCCGACGTCCTGATGAACCTGATCGTGAGTGTGGAGGAAGGCAAAGGCCTGGCCAAACCCCTGCGCGACAGCGGCTGGGTTCCTGTCCTGGTTGTGCAGATGGTGGCGGCGGGCGAAACCTCCGGCTCTCTGGATGAAATGTTGCTCAAGGTGGCGGATTACTACGACCAGGAAGGCGAGCGCAGTATCAAGGCGCTGTCCACCTGGCTGGAACCCATTCTCATTGTGGTGATGGGCGTGCTGGTGCTGTTCCTGGCGCTGTCCATTTTTCTGCCCATGTGGGACATGTCGAAAATGGCGTTACGGTGACGACCATGCTCACACCCAATCGCAATCCAGCCCGCCGCAAACCCGGCTGGAAAACGGAAAGCGGGTTCACGTTCATTGAAATGGTCATGGTCATCGTCATGATCGGACTGCTGGCCTCCGTGGCCATCCAACGGATGTTCGACATGGCGCGCCAGGCGGAGATCGCCGCCGAGGCCACCACCATCGAAATCCTGCGCTCGAACCTGTTGACGGTCATGGGAGAACAAATGCTGCGGGGGGAGAAAGCCTCGTTCCCGGACAACCCGTTTGCCAACCTCAACAAAATTCCGGAAGGTTACAATCCGCGCCACCGGGAAAAGCCGACCGGACGGGATAAGGATGACGGTTTGTGGGTTTATGTGCGGGCTACGGGGAACGAAGTGCTCTCCCCGGAAGACGCGGGCACTACGCTGAGTTCGTTTGATGTCGATGGATTCATTTACCATCAGCGCAACAATGGAAGGGTGTTCCGCTGGGCCTATGACCGGACGCGGGGAGCGATCAGCCGCAAGTTTCCGGTACCGGACAGCGAACTGGAGCAAGCACTGGAACGGAGGGCGGAACCGGACCTGGATTGACCGTTTCCGGCCACGGGCTTCAGAACAAGCCGGGTTCCGGCGGGTGGATTCGGAACCAATGAAGCATTGAAAAATAGATATTTAATGACAAATTTTGTCGTACTGGAACGGGCTTCGTGCAGGCAAGCCGGATTCCCGGAACCGGGCGCTTGCCCCCGAATCCCATCTAACTTATTGTTTTTATTATTATTTTTCACGAATGGGGTCGGGGAGGCAGGAAACTCCCAATTTTGGGCCAAGGTCAATTATTTTATCGAATGCTGGGAATAATCCGGTCCTCTTCGGCTCAAATCTATTATAATATATTGATAAATAAGACTTTATATTATCAGTGTGGACTCAAAACAGGTTGGCAAGGAAAAATGGCACGACTATTGCTCTTTTAAGACTAAAAACAATTGTCACGCCGTGTTGAATTTTTAAGGCAATTCGGGCTTAAATGGTTTGAACCTCAAAAAACCGGGATTTCATAACGATAAGGGAGGAGAGGGAATCATGTTGCAATCCAGAAAGAAAAACGAAAAAGGTTTCACTTTGGTTGAACTTATTTTGGTGATTGTGGTGCTGGGCATTCTGGCCGCCGTAGCCATTCCCAAATTCCTGGATCTGCAAAGCGCCGCGTCCACCGCACGGCAGAAGGGCGCACTGGCGGCCCTGCGCGGCTCCATCACCTTGCTGCATGCCCAATACCTGTTGGACACCACGTCCACCTACGACGCCACCTCGGTGCTGAACCAGACAGACCTGGCGGGCACCAGCGGCACCGCTTCCGCGGCAACGGCCATCACCATCACCTGGGACGATTCGACGACCAATACCTTCACCTACGCCGCTCAGTCGGGTTTCAACCCGGGAACCGTGAACTGATCGTAGCAACATGAGGACCCTCTCAGAAGAGGACTCTGCCTGCGGGCAGGGTCCTCTTTCTATTTTAACGGCGAAGGAAACCGTCCTCTCCGGCCTGGCTTTTCTGGCCCTGGCTTTGTTGTATTTCCACGACATGGCCGGCGGCGATTTCATCTTCGGCGGTGGCGACCTCATCTCCTTCTTCATCCCCCACCGCATGCTGTGGCTGGAACAAGTGGCGGATTTCACCTTTCCGTTGTGGAATCCGTACATCCTGAGCGGCAACCCGCTGTTCGCCACGCTTCAGCCCGCCATCCTCTACCCGCTGAGCCTCCTGTTCATCGCGTTTCCATTTGTACTGGCGGTGAATTTCACGGTGATCCTGCATTACACGCTGGCGGGCTGGTTCATGTACCTGCTGGTGCGCGCGTCGCACTGCGGGCGCGGCGCGGCGCTGGTGGCGGCGCTGGTTTTCATGTTCGGCGGCTATCTGGTGACGGTGCGCATTTACCTGTCCACCTTCATGCCGGTGGCGTGGATTCCTCTCCTCTTGCTGTGCTTCTTTGCCGGACTGCGCAAACGGGATGTGCGCTGGGGGCTGGCCGCCGCGGCAGTGGGCGCATGCATGTTCCTCGCCGGTGGCGTGGAAACCTGTTTCCAGATGTTCGCCCTGCTCGCTCTGTTTGCGCTGTGGCCGCAGGGCCTGTTTCCCCGTGAATCCCTGCCGCACTGGCGCTGGCGGCTGACCTATCTGGGCTTTTTCTTTGCCGTCTTCTTCGGCCTCATTGCGGTGCAGTTTTTTCCGACTTATGAGTTGTCGCGACTCACCGAACGCGCCGGGGGGCTCCCCATCGGCGAGGCGGCGCGCTGGGCGATGATGCCACAGGACCTGCTTCAGTTTTTCTTCTTCGACCCCTACGGCTACCTGAGCCGGGCGGAGGCTTCCAGCGCCAACCAGGTGTGGTTGCGTTCCTTGTATGTGGGAGCAATTCCATTCCTGCTGGCCGGACTGGCGATGTTCCGCTGTGGCCTGCGGGCCCGGGTCTGCGCCGGAATTGCCGTGCTTTCGGTGCTGGTGGCGATGGGTCCGGCCGGCGGTCTGTACTCGCTTTTTCACGCCACCGTCCCGTTCTTCGACACCTTCCGCTACCCGGTCAAGTTCATCCTGCCTGCGGTGGTGGCGCTGGCGCTCCTTGCCGGGTGGGGATGGGACCGCTTCGTCCGCGACGCCGGGTCCGGGCCCACAGCCGATGGCCGACACGCCCGGGTGTGGATCGGCCTGGCCACGACGGGCATGGTGCTGTTCGGACTGATCAATGCCTTCGAGCCCGTCATTCAGGCCGCGATGCAGGAGAGGGGGCTGGCGCCTCCCGCTTACAACGAAGTGAAGATCAACCTGTTCAACTCAAAACGCCTGCTCGCGTTTCTATCGTTGTTCTGCCTGATGCTGTTTTTATTTCTGCGCACGCAACGCAGGCCCGGGCTGTGGCTGGGAGCGGCGTTGTTCGTGCTGGCGCTCGACCTGATTTTCAGCGGTTACGGTTTTCATCACAAAGTGGCGCGGCAGGACTTTGATGCGCCCGATCCCCTCACTCAATTCATGCAAACGCACGCGGGGAAAGACCGCATCCATATCGCCGACAACGCCGAGCGGGCGAAGGACGGCGGCATCGCCAAAATCAATGTGCGCGGCAATCTCATCCAGGGTCCCAAGGTGCCGCTTCCCATCCGCACCGTGCCCGGCATTTACCAGGCGGACGGCTGGGCCGTGATGCGGCAGAACCGCTATCTCAAGTTCCGCAAGATCCTGCGCGTGCCGCCGTTTGAGGACCGGCTCAACCTGCTTCGCCTCGCCAATGTGCAATACCTCGTCAGCCGCGAACCGTTGCAGTCGCCGCAACTCCAGCCGGTGAAGTTCCACGATCCCGGTTATCCGGAGTTGAAGGTGTACAGGAACACAGGTTACCTGTCGCGCGCGTTCCTGGTGGGGGAATGCCGGGTGATTGCGGACGAAAAACACATCATCGCCGAACTCCTCGATCCGCGCACCGACTTCTCCCGGCAGGCCATCCTGGAGCACCCGCCCGAAGGTCTGGAATGCACCGGCGACGACAATCCGGAAACGCCTTCACCGGAGCCCGCGGGATCGGTCACCGATCCGGTTCTCGATTACGATTCGGTGGCGCTCACCGCCACGACACCCAAGGCGCAGGTGCTGGTGCTGTCGGACACGCATTATCCCGGCTGGACGGCGGCGATCGACGGCGAGGACACGCCGCTCTATCGCGCCGACCTGGTGTACCGCGCCATCGTGGTGCCGCCCGGCACACACCGCATCCGCTTCGAGTACCGGCCGTGGAGTTTCCGCCTCGGTGCGGGAATCACGTCCGTCACCATTGTTTTGTGTGGGGCTTTTCTGTTAAAACCTAAACGTCGCCATGCAAACACAAACCCCATCTCCATCACTCCGTCATAAACAAACGCTCGCGCTGGCCGCCCTCGCCCTGCTGTATGCGTGGACCCGGCTGTTTGCGCTCACGGATCTGCCCATTTTTTCCGACGAGGCCATCTACATCCACTGGGCGCAGATCATCCTGAGCGACCCGGCGCAGCTGCTGATTTCGATGACCGACGGCAAGCCGCCCTTGTTCATGTGGCTGAACGCGGTGACGCTCGCTTTGTTCGACGATCCGCTGGTGGCGGGGCGGATGGTGTCTATTCTCGCCGGATGGGCCGCCATGCTGGGCGTGTATTTCATCGGGCGCGACCTGTTCTCTCCGCGCGCGGGGCTGGCCGCCGCGCTTCTCTATGTACTGTTTCCCTACACGCTGTTCTTCGACCGGCTGGCGCTGGTGGACGGGCTCCTCACCGCACTCGGTGTGTGGTCGCTTCGCTGGGCGTTCCACATCGTTCAGGAAACCCGCGACGCAAAGAAAGCGTTTCGCATGCTGGGCGTGTTGTGGGGGCTGATGCTGTGGACCAAGGCCAGCGCCCTTCTCTGGATTTTCATTCCACTGCTGATGTTCCCGATGTGGGGCGCGCACCGGCGGCCGGGATTCTGGATGCAGTTGGGCGTTGCGCTGTCGATTCCACTATTGATGAATGCGGTCATCTATTACCTGGCGCCGCCCGTACGCGTACCGGGCCGCCTGCCGTTTCTGCACCACCTGTCGTACTTCATTCCGCTGGAGGAACTGGTCCGCTTTCCATTCATGCTCTGGATTCGCAATTTGTGGGTCACGCACGAATTTTTCGTCACCTACCTGACGTGGCCCATCGCGCTGTTGCTGTTGATGGGACTGGTTACATTGATCCAGAAAAAAGACAAGCGGGAGACGGCGATGTGGAGTTGGCTGGTTCTGCCGGGGCTCATGATCGTGCTGGTGGCGCAGGGGTTCTTCTCGCGTTACTTCTTACCGATGGTGCCGGCGGCGGCGTTGATCGCGGGCTTCACCGCCGACCGGCTGGCCGGCTGGCTGGCCGGGCGCATGGCCCGGCGCACCGCTCCACCGGCAACAATGCCGCCGCGTTTTCATACCGGCGCCTTCGCTCTGCTTCTGTTCGGCGCAGGCCTCGCCGCGGCGGTGTGGGACGCGCGCCTGCTCAACGACCCTCGCACCGCACCGTTGCACGAACTCGACCGGCTCCTCTATGTCGAAGGCATGAACTCCGGTTACGGCGTGAAGGAGGCAGCGGACTATTTGCGTGAGGAAGCGGTGAAGAACCAGCAACAGCGCGGTTACGAACTGTACCTGATGATTCCGCGACTGCCCGGCAACCCGGCAGAGGGCATCACCGTCTACCTGTTCGGCGACCCCAACGTGGTGTTCGTGCCCGCGTTCTGGTGGCCGGAGAAACCGTTGCTTCCCGACAGCAACCACTTCACCCTGCGCCCGTCCATTTACGAACTGTTTCCGCGTGTGCGGCGGCACGCGCACCTGCTGGACTTCGCCTACTTCGTGTACCCCAACACCACCTACCCGCAAGACAAGTTTTTGCAGGTGAATCCGAGTTTCCACAAGGAATGGAGCCACCCCAAACCGGACGGGAAACACGCCGTGGACCTGTTCCAGAACTTCACCGAAAAACTGGAGCTGGAACTGCCGACGCTGGGGAAACGCTAAAGGTTTTTTACGGTGAGGGCTTTTCTAATAGACTCGACGCGCTCGCGGTTGACGCCCAGGTCACTGCGTCCAAGGCGCGAGGCGGAGCGGAAGTGGAGGGTTTTCGTCTCCGCGTCAATCAGGAACTCGACGTCATCGACGAAGCGAAACACCCGGCTGGTGAACTCCGCGTACAGGTAATGCGGTTGTTGCGTGACGATCTCCACCCGGTCGCGGCGGGCCAACTCTTCCTGAATGGCCTGCATCACCGCCTCCGGCTCGCCCTGGAACGTCAGCGGCTCCACCTTGTGTTCGGCGTCGGTGGCGAAGCTGGAGACGCAGTTGGGCGAATCCGGGCAGGGGGCGAGGCGTCCGCCGGTCACGCCCAGGTGATCCGGCCGGGTGCCGGAACAGGCCGTCAGCAACAATGCCAGCCCCGCCACCGCAACCCACGCCTTATTATTTGATTTATTTGAGCTTGGATTATTTAATGTGGGCATAAGCGCGTTTGACAAGCACCCTCCGTTCCCTTACATTAGATAAAGTGATCCATCCACAGCCATGGCGGAAACCGCATGTCTCTTGAAACAGCCTACCAGAATACCGATGTTGTGTTGAGCAAAAGACTCACGCGCGGCCAGAAAAATGGAGTTCGCTACATCCGGTGCCTGGCCCTGATCGGGATGACCCTGCTTCTGGTGACGGTCGATCTGATCGAGTTCCTTCTGTACTCGGGCCTCATCGCCCTGGTGGCCTGGCTCCTTGCGAAGTGGATCTGCCGCCGCCCGCGCATCTTACTGAATACCGAAAGCCGCACGTTGCAGATGAGCAACTCGTTTTTCTTCTGGAAACGCCGGACCTATCCGGCCCAACAGGTTCAGCGGGTCGCGGTTTCATTGGAGACGGGGCCCGGAGGCCGCCGTTTTTACCGGCCTCAACTGGTGATCAAAAACCCGGATAAACCAGCCAAGCCCATCACCGTCAACTGCTTCGATCTGCACGACATTGTAGAATCGCATTACGCCGCGCAATTGATGGCGGCGTTCGCACGGGTGCGGGGTTACGACATCAAAGGCAACGTCCTGCCCGGTCTCAAATCCTGCATTCCCACCAAATTCCTGGCGGGGGTCGACGGCGCCTCTCGTGCTATCCCAGTGCGCCTTTCAAAGAAGAGTACCACCTCCCGCGCCGCCGTTTGAAAAACGGACCTCTTGTGGTGCTCCCTCGTTAGAACCCTTCGGGGTCGCACGCATTTCCAGATCAATTTGTTTTGGTTTTGAATTCGCTTTTCGTCGAAGGCCCGTCCTGCAACAAGCGATGGGCGTAGTCCAACTGCGCGTGCGAGCCGAACAGGATGAGCACATCCCGCACTTCGATAGTGAAGTCGGCGACAGGATTCGGCTGGGCTTCCTGGTTGCGCACGACGGCGATGAGGGTCGCGCCGGTTTTGGTCTTGAGCTCGATCTGCCTCAGCGTTTTTCCATTCGCCCAGGAATGATCGAGCACCTGAAAGGAACGGCTGAGCGATGCCGTGAGGTATGTTGAAAAATTGGCCAGGCTGTCCATGTTCAACGACAACCCGCGCAACATGCGGTAGCCTTCCAGACGCATCAGCTCCACCTGCTGTTCGATGACGTTGTGCGGCATGCCATACTCGCGAAGCACGCGCGAGAATATTTCGATGGAGGTTTCGAACTCCGCCGGGATCACCAGGTCCGCCCCGGCCTGGGTCAGGGATTCCACCTCCGACGCCAGCCGGGTTTTCACCAGGATATAGAGGCTGGGATTCAACTGCCGGGCCAGCCGCACCACCTGTTCCAGCGCTTTCAGCTCCTGTATGGAAACGACCAGCATCTTCGCCTGGCGGATGCCCGCACGGTGCAGAGTGGAGCGCTGGGTGGCATCGCCATAAAACCCATGACACTGCTCAGCCAGCGCGCGTTTGATCTGCTGGCCGTCCAGGTCCACCACCGTAAACGGAATCCGGACTTCTTGAAGCACCTTGGACAGATTCTGCCCGACGGTATCGTAGCCCACCACGATGACATGATCGTTCACCTGCGTCGCCTTGCTTTGCGTGCCCGTGTCGGCGGCGAGCCCGCCTTTGAACAACCGCAGGGACAGGCTGGAAGAAATCTGGATCAAAAACGGAGCCGCCAGCATGGACAGGATGGAGACGATGAGAAACTGCTGGTACAGGGTTTGATCGAACACGCCCGTTTCCAGAGCCAGCGCCGCGAGGATGAGGGAAAATTCCCCCACCTGCGCCAGCCGCAGGCCGACGATGAAGGCGATGCGCGGCGCGGTGCCCGCCAGCATGGCGGCAATAAACGCCATCACCGCCTTGACGATAATCGCCGCCGCCGCCAGCAGAAGCAGAAGCCCCGGCTGTTCCAGAAACACCTGCACCTGCATCAGCATGCCCACTGAAGTGAAGAACACGCTGACGAAGTATTCCTTCAGCGGCAGAATGTCGAGAATGATCTGATGATTGTATTCCGTCTCGGAGAGAATCAGCCCCGCGACGAACGCACCCATGGCCAGAGTCAGCCCGATCTGGTGCGACACCCAGCCCGTGCCCAGGATGATGAGAATGACGAACAGCGTCAGGTGTTCACGCTTTCCGACCTGCACGATTCGGCGCAACGCACGCGGCACCAACAGGCGCGACAGAAAAAACACCCCGCCCACCGCGCCGATGGCCTTCACGAACGCCCACAAAAAACTCCAGCCGGAAATGGTTTCCATCTGTCCCAGAAGCGGCACCACCAGCATGAGGGGCACCACGCACACATCCTGAAACAAGAGCACGCCGACGGCAATGCGGCCGTGCAGAGTATCCAGCTCCACGCGCTCGGTGAGCATGTTGAGCAGAATCGCGGTGCTGGACAGGGCGATCAATAATCCGAGCGCGATGCTCTGGTTGGCCGGGAACGACGACGCCTGAAACAGGAAAAAACACACCACCGCCGTCAACCCCAACTGCAAACCGCCCGTGCCCAGGATACGGCCGAGCTGTTTCAGCATTTTGCTCAGCGAAAATTCGAGGCCGATGATGAACAGAAGCAGGATGACACCGATCTCCGCCAGGTGTTCGACCGATTCCACATCGCCGATCAAGCCCAGTCCGCTGGGACCGATCAGCATGCCCGCCACCAAAAACCCCACCACCGTCGGCAGGTTGAAGCGGTGAAACAACACTGTGATCGGCAGGGAAACGAGAAGAAGGATGGTGAGGTCTTGGATCAGCTGGGCCATGAACCACTCAAGTGCAGGGAAAGAGCGCCGGGTTGCCACTGCGAGAACGGGCCGCGACGCTCCGCTCCTTAAACAGTCCAACCATTATACTCAACAGGACTTTTTCAATGGAGCAAAAGTCTCAGGCAAACGGGAATCCGCTTCGTCTCTTTCTGAAAACAAAGAGCGCTTCCATTTCCGTTTGCCCGCGAAAATACAACGATTCGGAATAAGCGGCCGCAGGCGGGAATGACCAACCCGGTTCAGCCGGATGAATCTTCACGGGGAATTTCCGTCACCAGGTAACCACCCTGGCCGTTGGCTTCGGCTTTCAGGTAGTCGGGCAGTTTGGTGTTTTCATCGACCACCGCTTTTTGCAGACTCACTGCGGACAAGTTGGTGACGAGAGAGAGATCCGCGCCGCTGAAGTTCGCGCCGTCCAGCACCGTCTCGGCGAGGTCCGCACCGCGCAGGCGCGCGCCGGTCAGGTTCGCGCCGGTGAGATCGGCCCCTTTCAGAAACGTGCGGTCGAGGATGGTGTTCTGGAAATTCGCTTCCTTCAGCACCGCCTCGCGCAGGTCGGAGCCGGTGAAGTTGCATCCGCTCACGTCGGTGCCGGTGAGGTTGCCCTTTGAGAAGTTCGCCTTGCTCAAGTGGGACTGCGGAATCTGCGCCCCGGCAAGGTTGACGCCGATCATCATCGCGCCGCGCAGGTCGGATTTGTTGAGGCGGACGCCGGAGAGGTTAGCCTCATTGAGCTGGGCTTCGAGGAATTCCGAGCGCACCAGATTCGCCCCCTGAAACTGCGCGCGTCTCAGAAGCGCCTGGTGGAACTTCGCGCCGCTCAGGTCCGTGTTGCGGAAGTTCACACCGGAAAGATTGGCGCGGGTGAAGTCGGCGCGGATCAACGACGCGCCGAAAAAGTTCGAACCGAACAGGTTGCTTCCCTTGAAGTAGCCGCCGTTGATCGACGCGTTTTTGAAATTGGACCGTTTCAGGTTACAGCGTTCCAGGTCCACTTCCTTCATGTAGCCTTCGCTCAGGTCGATGCCTTCCAGGTCCGCCTTGTTGAGCTTGGCCCGCTCCAGATTTTTTTTGGACGCCTCGATCTCCGCCTTGTCCAGTTGACGCCGCTCCACCATGATCGTCTCCGTAGAAATAGCAGGGCATACTGTACCATGAAGGCGGGGCGTAAAAAAGACGCACGCGGAGAGGGAGAACCTCCCTCCTCGCCGGCGTTCTCATTGCACCTGCTCGATATGCGGAAGGAACTTGCCGTTCATGGTGACCACCATGCGGTCTTCGCCCTTGTCGCCCTTCACCTTGTCCACCGTGATCTTGAAGTCGATGGCGGACATGATGCCGTCGCCGAACTTCTCGTTCATCAGCTCCTTGATCGCCTCGCCGTAGTGCAGGCAGATCTCCGTCATGCGGTACACGTTCGGCTCCTGGATGAGTGTCGGGTTGTACGAGCGCATGGGGCACGCTTTCATGTGCTCAATCATCTCGGCGTTGATGCCGGGGACGATCTTTTTCAGTTTTTCCGCGGTGCCGTCTTTCAACTGCGCCTGGTTCTGGAACAACTGCGCCACGTAACCGTTGCACAGGCCGAGGGCGTCGGCGATTTCATCATACGTTTTGCCCGAAGCTTTTTTGGCGTCCTTCAGGCGGCGGACGAGTTCCATCTTCTCCATGGGTCAAGACCTCCATAGGCAAGTGAGTCGCGTGGAATTTTGAAGGGGGATTGGGAGGAATTGTACCAGCGGTTGCGAACGAGTAGAAAGGAAAATTTTTCTTGCGCGAGTTGGAGAGCCGCCGTTGCGTTCCGTGCTCATCACAAATGCAAACCGTTTTCCCCGGATAAGGTCCGGAAAACAAAAAGCCCACCCGGGGCGGGGTGGGCTTGCAAAATCGAGATGGTGCCGAAGGTCGGAGTCGAACCGACACGGGGTCGCCCCCACCGGATTTTGAGTCCGGCGCGTCTACCAATTCCACCACTTCGGCGCGTAGCCAGAAAAGTTACCACAACCTTCTGAAAAGAACAACTTTTCCCGCTTGCTCGGGAAGCGGTTGCGGCGTGTCACTCCACAGCGGGCGTCTCTTCCTTCTTCTCGGTTTTCAGGAACCGCTCGGCGGCGATCTTCCACTGCCGGGCATTGGGGTTGTCCGCATCGATTTCCAGCAGGCGGTCGCAGTACTCGATGGCTTCCACATAATGCTTCATCAGCATGCTGGAGCTGATGAGGTTGTTGAGGATGGGAACCGATGCGTTGTCCGCCTGGTACGCCTGCTGAAAGGCAACATCGGCGAAGAAGTAACTTTTCATATCCCAGTACACCTCGCCCATGCGGTTGTAGGCCAGCGCGTTCCCGGGATCTTTTTTGACGGCGAGGCGTAACTGCTTCAACGCGTCATCGAGCCGCCCGGCCTGGTGATAGGCGCGGCCCAGCAGGTAATAATACTTGCCCGGCAGGTTCTCTCCCTGAATGATGCGCTCCAGAAACGGCACCGCCTGCGCTCCCCGCTTCTGCTCCACCAGCGCCAGCCCGGCGTTGTAGTAGGCGACGGGATTCTGCGTGCCGCCGCGAATCGCCGCCTCGAACTGCTCGATGGCGGGATCGAACCGCTTCTGCTTCATATACAAAAGACCCAGCCGAAGGCGCAGGGATTCGGAATCCGGCTGAACCGCGATTGCCTGTTCGAGCACCGCCTGGGCGTCTCCCATCTTCTCCGCCTGTTCATAAAACGATGCCAACCGCAGGGCCGCCACCGGCTGGCCCGGCGACTTGCTCAACACATCGCGCCACAAGCTTTCCTCCGACGAAAACACCATGCCGCGCAAAACCGTGAGGGTCAACAGCACCGCGCCCAGTGCGGCGGCGAAGGGTAGCGTGCGCCGGGGTACGCGATGCAGAAGCCGCGCCAGCGCCCACGCCACGGCAAGGTGCAACCCCACCCCCGGCAGGTAAAACCGCGCTTCAGACACCGGTGGGGAAATCGGCACCAGGGCTGAGTTGGCGAGGAACGCGACGCCGGCCCAGATCAGCCCGAACCGCAACAGCGGCGACTGCGTTTGTCGCCACGCGCCCCAGGCCACCGCCCCGGTCAGTGCGACCGCCGCCCACACGCCCGGATCACCCAAGCCGCCGACGGCGGCATCCGGCGCGAAGTTCAGGTTGAACGGCAGGAGGTATTTGAATCCGTAATAAAACCAGAGAAATTGGATTTGCGACGCCAGGTAATCCCAGCGGCCCGGCGCCTCCCCGTCCGCAGTCAAAGCCGACGGGTCCACCGGCGCCCGCCAGGCCATGTAAAGGAGGATGGGAATCAGCACAAAGAGGCCGATTTTCAGTTCTTTTTTCAGGGCGGGGTCGTTGCCGAACAGGATGAGGTACACCACCGCCACCACCGGCAGGCACACGGCGGCCGGATGCGTGCCCACCGCCAAAACAAAAAAAACCACCGCGGCCAGCATCCACGCCGGTCCGGTAAAGCTTTTGGGCGCATCCTGCCGAAGGCGGGCAAAACGGGCCACCCCCCACACCGCCAGCAGGGCCAACAGCGTGGACAGCAGGTGTCCCCGGTCGGAGAGGTAGGCCACCGCCTGCACGTTGAGCGGGTGGATCAGGTGCAGTCCCGCCGCCACGGCGGGCACGTACGCCCATTCGGATTTCGGCCGGTCACGCGTGCGGGCGGTCGCTTCCACCAGCAGGAGATACAGCACCCATCCCGCCGCCACGTGGATCAACACATTGGTCAGATGAAAAGCCCACGCCGAACCGCCACCCAGGGCACGGTCCACGGCGTAAGTGAAAAACAGCACCGGCTGGCGGAATCCATCCTCCAGCGAAAGCCCCTGCCAGGCCCTGGCCACCGACTCCGTCCGCGGGTCGTCGAGGATGTATCGGGTGTCCTCATGCAGGAAAGGACCCGAAAGCGTGGCCCCACCCGCCGCCAGGCCCAGCGCCGCCAGCAGGATCAGGATTACAAGATGTTGTTTTATATCACTTTGAAACACTAAACCCACCTGGTTTATTTTGGATGCTTTTGAGAAAAAGGTTTATAATAAATTGGCCGATGTCGTCCATACCGTTTACAATATTAAAAAAAACGGGGCATTATAAAATTATATTAACCGGATAGGGAACCGGGTTGGAAACGATACCCGGTCTCACACTCCCTGCGGCTAGAAACTGACCGGATTGAAACACACTCACGCCGTTCTGTCACCCGAATCATGAAACAGATCAATCAATTCGCCAACATTCTGACAATCCGCAACATCTCGTCCCTGTTCAAGACCTCGTTCGAGGAGGTGGACGCCCTGCTCAAGATCTCGCTGGAGACGGGACTGGACGTGGTGGGGTGCCGCAACGCATCGTTGCTGATGCTGAACGAAAAGACCGGCACCCTGCAATTCTACCAGGCGTCGGGCGAGGGCTCGGACAAGCTCAAGATGGTGGAGTTGCCGCTCGGCGTGGGCATCGCCGGCATCGTGGCCAAAACGGGCGAACCGATCATTTCCAACAACGTGCGCAAGGACGAGCGTTGGTTCCGCGAGGTCAGCGACATGACCGACATGGACGTGCAATCCATTGCCTGCTTTCCCTTGATGCTGGACGACAAGGTGCTGGGCGTGGTGCAGATGCTGGACAAGGAGGACGATTCCCCGTTCGACGAAGCCGATCACGTGTTCCTCGACCGCTTCTCACGGATGATGGCGCTGTTCCTGAACTTCACCCGCAACAACGAGATTCTGGGTGAGGAGTTCGACCGCCTGCAGGAGAAATACCGCCAGCGCTACTCCATCGTCGGCGAAAGCAACCCCCTGCGCCGCGCCATCAGCCAGGCGGAGC
Source organism: Nitrospina gracilis Nb-211 (assembly GCF_021845525.1). NCBI lineage: Bacteria > Pseudomonadati > Nitrospinota > Nitrospinia > Nitrospinales > Nitrospinaceae > Nitrospina > Nitrospina gracilis. Next base: position 3,016,691 of record NZ_JAKJKD010000001.1, read on the forward strand.
GGGTGGCCAGTTCCAAGGCGGCGGTATTGATCTCCGGCGAAAGCGGCACCGGCAAGGAACTGTTCGCACATCTCATTCACGACCGCAGTTCCCGGCAGACGCAGCCGTTCGTCTCCATCAGTTGCGGCGCGCTTCCGGGGTCGATTCTGGAACGCGAGCTGTTCGGCCACGAAAAGGGCGCGTTCACCGGCGCGGACAGCCGCAAGATCGGCCTGTTCGAAGCGGCGGACAAGGGCACGCTGTTTCTCGATGAGATCGGCGAGATGCCGCTCGACATGCAGGTCAAGCTGTTGCGCGTCATCCAGGAGGAATCGTTCATGCGCCTGGGCGGCACCACGCAGACACAGGTGGACGTGCGCATCGTCTCCGCCACCAACCGCGACCTGGAAAAGATGGTGAATGAGGGGACCTTCCGCCAGGACCTGTTCTACCGCCTGAACGTCATCAACATCGAACTGCCGCCGCTGCGCGACCGCCGCGAGGACATCCAGGATCTCCTGCACTACTTCATCCGCAAGCACACACCGGAGGGGCAATCGCCCAAGAAAGTGCCGAAGGGGCTGGTCTCGTACCTGGAAGGCTATCACTGGCCGGGCAACATCCGGCAGTTGGAAAACGCGGTGGAACGCGCCATCGTTCTGGAAGAAGACGACGAGTTGAAGCCCGACAGTTTTCCTTTTGAATCGACCAAGGCCCCGCTGGACGTGGAAGTCGGCGCCACGCTGAAAGACGCCACCGACGCCTTTCGCCGCTCCTTCATCCTGAACACCCTCAAATCCACCAGCGGCAACCGCACCAAGGCGGCGCAGATTCTGGACGTGCAGCGGTCTTACCTGTCACGGCTGATCAAGGAGCTGAATATCGCCTGAACGTTTTTATTTCGGGAGGACGTCGTGAATACCGTGACCGCGCGGGACTTTATCCGCAAGCAGGATAAGGTTTATGCGCTTTCAAGAAACTTTTTCGCCATCTACGACGTACTGACCGATCCTGACAAATCCTTCCGCGACATCGGCCGCATCATCGGGTGCGATGCCGGTTTCTCCGCCCGCCTGCTCAAAATCGTCAACAGTCCCTTTTACGGATTCGAACGCAAGATCGAAAGCCTCGACCACGCCATCGCGCTGGTGGGAACCGAATCCCTCGCCGACCTGCTGTTTGCCATGTCGGTGATCCAGACCTTCCGCGGCGTGCCGCACGACCTGTTCAACGAAGACCAGTTCTGGCGGCACAGCGTCGCCTGCGGCGTGCTGGCCAAACGGCTGGCCATGCGGATGGGACGCGACCGCCCCGGCCGGTATTACCTGGTGGGGGTTCTGCACGACATGGGCCGCATCCTCCTGTGCGTGCGCGAGCCGACGGCGGTTTCCGCCATCCTCACGCAACAGGCCGCTGAAGGGCAGAACCTGTGCAAGCTGGAACGCGAGCAGTTCGGGTTCGACCATGCGGAACTGGGCGCGGTGTTGTTTGAAACATGGAAACTGCCGCCCATGCATGTCGAGGTCACCCGCTACCACCACCGCCCGGAAGAAGCGGGAGAATACCGCGAGGACGCGCGCATTCTGGCCATGGCCGATCACCTGTGCCACGCAATGGAATTCAGCCCGGACATGGAATCGGGCAACCGCACCCTCCCCGACTCCTACTGGGCGAATCTCGACCTCATTCCGGAAATGATCCCCTCGCTTAAAAAACAAGTGCAACCGGAATTCGAATCCCTGCTGGACCTGGTGGTCTGACTTTCCGCCTTCCCGGCAAAACTTTTCTCCCGGCGGTTCCAATCCCTTCCGGTTCTGGTATGATGAGGCCTGTTTTTTCCCCGGATCGGGATTTCCGGTAACGCAACCCTAACCAATCCGAACTCACGCATCATGACACTCATCGACGGCAAGCTCGTCTCCTCGGTCATCAAGGACCGCGTCCAGGCCGAAGTGGCGGAGCTTAAAAATAAAACCGGCAAGGTGCCGGGTCTGGCGGTGGTGCTGGTCGGCGACGATCCGGCCTCCGCCGTGTACGTGAAAAACAAAAACAAGACCTGCGAGAACATGGGGTTCCAGTCCCTGTCGCACAACCTGCCTGCGGATACGGACGAAGCCACTTTATTGAAGCTGGTGGACGATCTGAACCGGGACGATTCCGTCCACGGCATCCTCGTGCAGTTGCCCCTGCCCAAGCAGATCGACTCGCAACGCGTGCTGGAGGCCATCGATCCGCGCAAGGACGTGGATGGCTTTCATCCGGTGAACGTCGGCCACCTGACTTCCGGGGTCAAAACGCTTGCCCCGTGCACGCCCGCTGGTATCATAGAAATGCTGGATCATTACAAGATCGATATCGAAGGCAAGCGCGCGGTGATCATCGGCCGGAGTAACATCGTCGGCAAGCCGATGGCGATGCTGCTGCTCCAGCGCAACGCGACGGTCACCATCTGCCATTCGCGCACAAAGGATTTGCCGGCGGTGGCTAGAGAAGCGGACATCGTGGTCGGCGCCATCGGCAAACCGCGGTTCGTCACCGCCGATTTCATTAAAGACGGCGCAGTGGTCATCGACGTCGGCATCAACCGCGTGGACGGCAAGCTGGTCGGCGATGTCGATTTCGACAACGTGGCGGAAAAGTGTTCGTACATCACTCCCGTGCCTGGCGGCGTGGGACCCATGACCATCGCCATGCTCATGCAGAACACGCTGACCGCGTTCAAGACCATCCACAACCTGTGAGCCGCCGGCCCGGTTTGCTCTTACCACCGGCTGGGCGCTCGCGTTGAGTTTTTAAGGAAATGCCTTCATGGCTCAGTCCTCCCCGCAACCCTTCGGCGATACCCCTCTCGAGGATGAAAGCGGCCACGTCTTCACCGTCACCGAACTCACGCGCACCATCCGCTCGCTTCTGGAAGAGGCATTCGACATGGTGTGGGTGGAGGGCGAAATCTCCAACTACGTCGTCGCCAACTCCGGCCACGCCTACTTCAGCCTGAAAGACGACAAGGCCCAGGTGCGCTGTGTGTTCTTCCGTGGCAACCGCCAGCGCACCAAGTTCCAGCCCGCCGACGGCGACCAGGTGCTGGTGTGCGGACGGCTGAATGTGTACGAACCGAGAGGCGAGTATCAAATCGTCGTGGACTCGCTGGAACCGCGCGGGCTCGGCGCCCTGCAGAAAGCGTTCGAACAGCTAAAAGAAAAACTGCAAAAAGAAGGCCTGTTTGACGAGGCCAGGAAAAAGTCCATTCCCGAATTCCCGTGGCGCATCGGCATCGTGACCTCACCTACTGGGGCCGCCATCCGCGATCTGCTGAACGTCATCACCCGGCGCAACCCGAAGGTGTCGGTGCTCCTCTACCCGGTGCGGGTGCAGGGCGACGGGTCGGCGGAGGAAATCGCCGAAGCCATCCGCCACATGAACACCATCGAGGACCTGGACGTGTTGATTGTCGGACGCGGCGGCGGCTCGATCGAAGACCTGTGGGCGTTCAACGAGGAAGTGGTGGCGCGCGCCATCTTCGCGTCGGAGTTGCCGGTGATTTCCGCCGTCGGGCACGAAATCGATTTCACCATCGCCGATTTCGTCGCCGACCTGCGCGCGCCCACGCCGTCCGCCGCCGCGGAACTTGCCGTGCCGCGTCTCAAGGACGTGATGGAGGATCTGAGCTGGCTCATCAATTCGCTGATCGACGGCATGGAGGATGAGATCGGCGAGTACAGGGATCACCTCAGGCGGCTCATCGACCGGCGTTTTTTCCGCGAGCCGCAACGCATTTTGGAACAGCCCGCACAGCGGCTGGATGAAATGACACAACGCCTTCTGCGCGGACTCGACCAATGGGTCGTGGTGCAGAGAAACCGCGCCGTCAACACCGTGCACCGGCTCATGCAGGCATCGCCGCAGTGGGACCTCAAACACGGCGAGGACAAGCGTGCCAACCTCGAGCATCGTCTGGTGAAACAGATGGCGTCGCAGTTCCGCTGGCACCGCCAGCAATTCGAAGGCGTCGCCAAAAATTTAAACGCGCTGAGTCCGCTTTCGATTCTCGACCGCGGCTACAGCATCACCACCGACACCGCATCCGGCAAGGCGGTGAAGGAGGCACAGCAGATGAAGCCGGGCGACAAAGTGGAGGTGCGTCTGTCGAAAGGCAAACTCGACTGCACGGTGGACGGAACGAAGGAGTGAAACGGTTTTTCGACGGAACCGCAGGCGCGAGGATTCTTTTGAATGAGTTTCGATTTTAAACGGGCACAATTCTCTTTTTATAAGGGAGCGGTTATATGGCGGAGATGAAGTTTGAAAAGGCGTTGCAACGGTTGGAGCAGATCGTCGCCGAGCTGGAAAAAGGCGAGCTCGACATCGACAAGTCGCTCCAGATTTTTGAAGAAGGCATCAAGATGTCGCGCATCTGTTCCAAGAAACTGCAGGAAGCAGAGCAGAAGATCGAAAAGCTGACGCGCAACCAGAAGGGCGAACTGGTGGCGGAGCTGTTCGGCGGCGACGCGGCCATGGATGATGACGACGAAGACGACGATGACGAAGAAGACGAATAAACTGCGGCTCGACCAACTGCTGGTAAAAAAAAACTCGTCGTGTCGCGTGAACGCGCACAGGGATTGATCCTCGCCGGGCGCGTGCGACTCGGTGACGAGGTGCTGGACAAGCCCGGCAGGATGGTGGCGGAAGACGCCGCGCTGGTGGTGGAAGACCCCAACCCCTTCGTCAGCCGGGGCGGCGTCAAACTGGCGCACGCGCTGGCCACGTTCGGCATCGACGTCCAGAACAAAACGGCGGCGGACATCGGCGCATCCACCGGAGGGTTCACCGACTGCCTTCTGCAAAACGGCGCAGCCAGGGTGTATGCCTTCGATGTCGGTTACGGCCAGCTCGACTGGAAACTGCAATCGGATGAGCGCGTGATCCTGCGCGACCGTTTCAACGCGCGTCACTTGACATTGGAAGACATGGACAACACGCGCGCGGACATCGCGGTGATCGACGTGTCGTTCATCTCACTGAAACTCATCCTGCCTCCGGTGTTCGCGGTGATGAAAGAAGAAGGCGACGTGGTCGCGCTGGTCAAACCGCAGTTCGAGGTGGGGAAAGATGAAGTCGAACACAAGGGCGTCATCCGGGATCCGGCCAAGCACGAAAAGGTGCTGTTGGATTTGACGGCGTTTGTGGCGGAGCAGGGCTGGGTCGCATCCGGGCTCACCGCATCTCCCATCACCGGGCAAAAAGGCAACCGCGAATACCTTCTGCATTGTGTGAAGGCCGGGCGGCGCGACGCGATCGATTCCAAACACATCGGTAACGAGGTGCAGGCATGATTCTAAGCGGCGACGACATCCACAAGGCACTTGCCGACGGGCGCATGATCATCGACCCTGCCCCGCCGAAGGCCAACATCGACACCACCTCCATCGACCTGCATCTGGGCGAGCCGCTGTGGATCTGGAAACCGGAGTACGAGCCGCACGGCGTCTCCGGCATCACCGTCAACCCGGAGCATTTCGACTACCGCGAGTTCAGCGAACAGTATTTGATTGAGGTGCCGAAGGATGAGAAGGGATGCTACCACATCGAACCGAAGCGCATCTACCTCGGCTCCACCTATGAGAAGGTCGAGTTCCCGCCCGGATCGCGGCTGGCGGGCCGCGTCGAGGGCAAAAGCCGGATCGCCCGCCTCGGACTCATGGTCCACATGACCGCGCCGATGATCCACTGCGGCACCGGTCTCGGCATCATCACCCTGGAGATGCTGAACCACGGGCCGTTTGTCATCGAGGCCAAGCCGGGAGAAACTCGCATCTGCCAGCTCGTGCTGGAGGAAGTGACCAGCGACCCCGGCGCCGACCGCTCCGGCAGACAGTTCCACAAACAAAAAGACGCCAAAGGCTAGCCGGACTGAGTCCGAAGCAGATGGCTATTGCCCAGCGGTCCCTGCGATGGCCGGTGGGCGCGGACTGCGTCCGAAGCAGATGGCTACTGCCCAGCGGTCCCTGCGATGGCCGGTGGGCGCGGACTGAGTCCGAAGCAGATGGCTATTGCCCAGCGGTCCCTGCGATGGCCGGTGGGCGCGGACTGAGTCCGAAGCAGATGGCTACTGCCCAGCGGTCCCTGCGATGGCTGGTGGGCGCGGACTGAGTCCGAAGCAGATGGCTACTGCCCAGTGGTCCCTGCGATGGCCGGTGGGCGCGGACTGAGTCCGAGGAAACGGATGATGCGTTGCGGGTAAAGGAAGGAATCATGAAGCACCCTCACCCCAGCCCTCTCCCATCCAGGGAGAGGGGATTTAAGGGTTCCTTCTCCCCTGGCGTGAGCACTTACGAAGTGACGGGCTGGGTGGGGTAAAGAGTTTTCTATAATTCGTCTTTGTAAACGATGAAGGCGTCTTTGGGATAGACGAGGTGGGTTTCGCCCCACTGGCGGGCGCTGTTGAGGTTCCAGTCGGATTCATCCTCCAGCCCTTTGAGCCGCAGGCCGCCACTGCCGCCGTAAATGAGGAGCGCCACGCCGTCGCCGGACTCCTCGACTCGACACGCGTAGGCGGGGCAGGGCGCGTTGGTCTCCGCATCCCATCCGGTCACCTGCACCGGCTCATCGGTGCCGCGTACGTTGTACTTGATGGCGTACACCTCGCGCGGGGTTTCCATCTCGCGGTACATCATGCTGAACGGCTGGTCGACATTGCCGCACGGTTCGATCTCGAGGAACATACCGGAACCTCCTTATTTTATCGCGGGCGACGTATGGCGGAAATGGAGGCAGCCTTGGATTGCGCCCTCCAGATCATCGTATGCTATAAAAGAATTAGCCCGTTTGCAGCGGGCCACGCCCGCCGGGGCTCGCCATTTTCCGGGCGATGCGGTACAATCGGGCCTTTCCCGCAACCGGGGATTCGAATACGCCTTATTGGCGCGGGCCCTGCCCGCCTGACACCATCATAAAACCATTCTCAAGGATTTGCGAATGCATAAACTGGTTTTGATGCGCCACGGCCAGAGCACCTGGAACCTGGAAAACCGCTTCACCGGCTGGACCGACGTGGACCTCACCGACCAGGGCCGCGAGGAAGCCCGGCAGGGGGGTCAGTTGATCCGCGAGGCCGGGTTGACGTTCGATGTGGCCTACACCTCTGTTTTGAAACGCGCCATCCGCACGTTGTGGATCGCGCTCGACGAACTCGATCTGATGTGGATTCCTGTCCACCGCTCGTGGCGGCTGAATGAACGCCACTACGGCAACCTGCAGGGACTGAACAAAACCGAAACCGCGGAACAGCACGGCGAGGACCAGGTGAAAATCTGGCGGCGCAGTTACGACATCCCGCCGCCGCCGTTGCCGGATGGCGACGCACGCCTGCCGCACAACGACCGGCGCTACGCCGGGGTCGATCCTGCCGACCTGCCGAAAACCGAGGCACTGAAGCACACGGTGGACCGCTTCCTGCCGTACTGGAACGACACCATCGTGCCTGAGATCCAAGCCAACAAACGCGTGCTCATCTGCGCCCACGGCAACAGCCTGCGCGCCTTGGTCAAGCACCTCGACGGCATCAGCGACGCCGACATCGTGGAGCTCAACATCCCGACGGGCATCCCTCTGGTGTACGAGCTGGACGAGAGCCTGAAGCCGATCAAGAGTTATTACCTGGGCGACCCCGAAGCCGCGAAGAAAGCGGCGGAGGCCGTAGCCAAACAGGCGGGCGGAAAATAATAAGGAAAAATCATCAGTAACCTCCCCTCAATTCCCTCCTTGAAAAGGAGAGGGGAATAAAAAGAAACGGGCTTCACCAAAAATTGCGCCCACGGACCCTCATTCGCCTTTAACGCATGAGCCATCCATCAGCGGCGATTCGCCGCACAGCGGAAGCCCTGCCAGACTTTAAAAACGTCCGGGGCTTCGTTGAAACGGTAGGTGGTGCGCAGGTAGTAGGGTTTGAAGTACCAGTTGCCGCCGCGCAGAACGCGCGAGTCGCCGCTGTCGGGTCCGGTGGGATTTTTTTCCGGCGAGCGTTCGTAATAGGCGGGGCCATACCAGTCGCCCACCCACTCCCACACATTGCCCGCCATATGGTGCAGGCCGTAAGGCGAGCGGCCCTTCGGCAACGCATCCACCGGTTCCATCACTTTAAAACCCAGTTCGGCGAACGAGCGGCGGAAGGTGACGCGGTCGTTCGCAGGGAATTCATCACCCCACGGAAACAGGCGGCCATCCGTGCCGCGCGCGGCTTTTTCCCATTCCGCCTCCGTCGGCAGGCGTTTGCCCACCCAGCGGCAGTAAGCATCCGCGCCGTACCATGACACCCGGTTGACCGGCAACCGTTCCAGCCCCGGCCGCGCGCGGTAGCGTCCGTCCACCCTCTCCACCGTCACCGCGTCCCCCAGTTCGATGAAGTGCTCCGCCTTTTCCGGATGCGCGTTCAAAAACTCGGCGAACTGACGCGCCGTCACTTCATAGAGGTCGATGGCGTAGGCATCGAGCTGAACCACGTGCACCGGTTGTTCGTCCGGGTCGCCCCAGCCTTCCGCATTGTTGATGTCGAGCCCCATGGTGAATGGTCCCGCCGGGATGACCGCCATGCCGGTGATTTCCGGTTGTTTTTGTGTGGAGGCGCAGGCGGCCAGCGCAAGGCACAGGCCGAAAACCCCAGTCCATCGCAACACACAAAGCCGCGTGGAATGGATGAGATCACGAAAGTGGATGTATTTTTCCGCGTAGAACAAAATGAGTTTCATGTAACGGGGAAATCAATTCGGGGACAGGGTTTGAGATCGTTTTTCCTGTTTGGGAGAGCGGGTTCCCACCAGGGCGCGTTCCTGCGGCAGGAAAATTTCGAACCGTGTGCCTTTTCCCACTTCGCTTTCGACGCCGATATTGCCGCCAAAGCGTTGGACGATCTTGGTCACCGTCGCCAGTCCCAGTCCGACGCCCTCTTCCCGCGTGGTGAAGAAAGGATCGAAAATCTGTTTGCGTTTGTCGGACGGGATACCGCGCCCTTCATCCTGTACAGCCAGCAACACGCCCTTACGGTCGGTTTCAAAATCGCGATGGCAGTGGCCATTCACCTCTCTGAGTTCGATACAGATGGCTCCCGCCTTGTCCATGGCCTGAATACCGTTGATGCACAGGTTCCACACCATCTGCTTGATCTGGTCTTCCTCGCTTTGAATGACAATGTGTTTCGGCGGCATATCCAAAACGATGTCGATGGAGCAGTCGTACTCATTGCTGTTTTTGAGTAGCAGAACCACATCCTGCAACAGTTGAGTGAGGTCGATGACCGTCGCCTTCGACTTCCGCTGTTGCGAGTACGACAGGAAGTCTTTGACGATCGAGTTCAATCGGTCGGTTTCTTTGATGACGATGTCCATCAGCCGCTTGTATTGATCCTCCACCTGCAGGGAATCGCGAAGCACCTGGATGGAACCGCTGAGCGAAGCCAGCGGATTGCGGATTTCGTGCGCCAGCCCGGCGGAGAACCGCCCCACCGCCGCCAATTGTTCCGACTGCAGGATCTTTTCTTCCATCTTGCGTAACTCCGTCAGGTCGTCCAGCACCACGATGTAGCCCTCCGACTTGAATCCATTCATGAAAGGATCCATGCTGGGCCGGATGAGGGAGCTGATCTTCATGACCACCAGGATCACCTCGCCGTCCTTGCGTTGGAATTCGCCTTCGAGCGTCACCGGCAACTGCACCGATTGGCGGTCGAGGAAAAACGACCGGAGTGCGGGAACCGGAAGCAGATCGAACGCCATGCGCCCCAGGCTGTGATCGGCGGTACATCCGGTGATCTGTTCGCAGGCGGTGTTGACGGAGGTGACACGGCCTTCATGGTCGGTAGTGAGCAGGCCGTTGACCATGTTCTGCACGACGTTTTTGTGAAATTCCTGAAGTTTTTTGAGGTCCAGGCTTTTGCTACGCAGCTCGTCGTTGATGATGCGCAGTCGATGGTTGAGGATACTGCTGAGGTACGCCACCGAATAAAACGAAGCCAGGTTGAGGGCGATGATATAAAATCCGTACACGCCCTGATAAGAGATGTTGGATTTCTGGAAAAAATAAATCGGCCGGATGACATTGAAATATTCCAGATCCACCAGCAGGCCATAGATGATGCTGGCTCCCGATGCCGCCATGTACACCGCGCTCCGCGGCAACATGACGCTGGTGGCGATGATGGCGAACAGAAAAACGAAGGATAACGGGCTTTCAATGCCGCCGGTGGTGAAGATCAACCCGCCGATGGTGGCGAGATCACCCAGCACCTGCGCCCACGCCACCCACACGAGCGGCATCTTCATCCTCAACATCAGAGCATACACGATGCACAGGAAGTAAGCGCTACCCAGCACGATGCTGAGGGGAATGATGGGGGTTTCGTAACGGGCGTTGCGTTCGAAGGCAAGGGCCAAGACGACGAATCCGGTCAAAAACACGACACGGATGACCATGATCGTCTTGACACGGAGGAGGAGTTCTTTGTCAGGATAATCCTGTTTCGTCAACATGGTCTCCTCAATGTCGTCGGGTTCCGGTGAAACCGGACCCGGTTGCCCCTTCGTTCGCCTTATGCGGGTGCCGGGGAGGCACCGGATACCGCCTAGAAGTTTTCACCCATTTTGAAGATGGGCAGATACATGGCAACGACGATGAAACCGACCACCGAACCGAGGAACACCATGAGCATCGGCTCGAGGAGTGCGGTCAACCCTTCTACAGCGGTGTCCACTTCTTCATCATAAAAATCGGCAATTTTGATCAGCATGCCGTCCAACGCACCGGCGGATTCACCGACGTCGATCATCTGAATGACCATCGGTGGAAACACATCTTCGCGGGACAGCGGGGCGGCGATGGTTTCACCTTCCTTGATGGATTCGATGGTGTTGAGGATCGCGCGCTCAACGATCTTGTTTCCGGAGGTGCGGGCGCAGATGTCCATGGCGTCGATCAGCGGCACACCGCTGGAAAGCAGGGTGCCCAGGGTGCGGGTGAATTTGGCCACCGACACTTTGCGGATGAGCATGCCGAATACAGGGAGCTTCAGCGCGAACCGGTCGATTTCCACCTTTCCCTTTTCGGTGGCGTACACCCGCTTGAAGATGATGCCGAACAGAATGGGTCCGCCGATGATGACATACCACTGGTTCTGGAAAAAGTTGCTGACCATCATGACGATCGCCGTCGGTCCCGGTAATTCCGCGCCACTGCCCTCGAACATGGTGGCGAAGGCGGGGATGACGAAGATCATAAGAAAAGCCACGACGACAAACGCGACGGTGACGATGGCGCCGGGATACACCATGGCCGATTTCACTTTTTTCTTGAGCGCCAGCGATTTTTCGATATAGGCCGCAAGGCGGGACAGAATGGTGTCCAGGATACCGCCGGCTTCACCGGCTTCCACCAGGTTGCAGTACAAGGCATCCCACACTTTGGGGTGGCGACGCATGGAATCGGACAGGTTGGTGCCCTGTTCGATGCTGTTTTTCACGTCCATAATGATATCGCCGAACGTTTTGTTGTCCGACTGCTTGCCGAGGATTTCCAGGCACTGCACCAGCGGCAGGCCCGCGTCCACCATGGTGGAAAACTGACGGGTGAAGATAACGACGTCGCGTTCCGTGATTTTCTGTTTTTTCTTGCCGCCGCCTCCGACACCCAGAGAAAAGAAGGAGGATTTGGGCTTGAGGCTGTCGACGCGAATGTTTTTCTGCTTCAGCTTTACCCGGGCGCCCTGCTCGTTTTCGGCCTCGATCTCGCCGGTTTGGGTTTTACCTTTTACCGTCGTTTTGTAAGTAAAAGTTGGCATGGCTTCTTTCCGTCCCCTTATTGATTAATCGAAAAGGAGGAGATGACGCTGCGCGTTTTTTCCAATTCCAGACCGATGCGCGACAGTTGTTCGCTGGTAAATCTCAGGCGGTCCACCAACGCTTTGACCACCAGGCGCACGTCGTCCGGCAACTGCTCGACCAGGTGATTGAACTGTTCCTTTTCAATCACCCCGATGGTCACGTTGCCCACCGCCACCACGCTGGCGCTCCGAACCGTCTGGGAAATCAAACCCATTTCGCCGAACACGTCCCCTGCCTTGAGAGTGTTGATCAACACGCTTTTCTTGTCCACCTTCTTGGTGACGTTGACCTTGCCCTCAATGATGATGAATGCATTGTTGCTGACAATTCCTTCCGAGACGATGATATCTCCATCCGCGTATCGCTGAATTGTCGGAGTGTCTTTTAAACCCATAATCACACTTTTCCAAGAACGTCCATAGTCTCGCGATAGATTCTATAGAAGATTTCGTTGTCTGATATGCCCTTTTTCAAAATGACATCCAACTTGTCAAAGTCCTTCTCATTGATCACCTGGTTGACGCTGTAGGCAAAGGCTTCCATGTTGTCGGTGGACTTGAATTCCTTCCCGATCAGAGCGATGAATGTTTTCCGCCGGAGGCTCATGGGCATGTTCAAAACATACTTGTACAGGGCGCTGTCTTCCAGTTCCTCCCCGCCAAACCGTTCATGAAACATGACCACATGATAATGAAAGAACTTCAGTTTGTGGGCGCCGTGTTCGGGGGATTTGGCCGTCTCCAGCTTGTACCCGAAGTCGGTCAGCACCTGGGCGATGGCATCGTAATTCTTCGGATCCATGATGAGCGCGATCTTGTCGCCTTCCTCGTAAATGGGCGGCGCTTCGTCCTCTTCAAAGGCCTCGTCCGTCACCATCATCATGGCTTCCAGGCCTTCGTCCTCTTCTTCCTCCTCCTGCCTGAGATGCTGGTCCACGCGGTTCTTCGTCTTGCAGGACGGGCAAGTCAGGTTGAAGGCCTGGTCCTTCGGCACCTTTTCATCCGGAATATTGATCGCCTTGCTGCACTGGCTACAGGTGACCTGCATTCACTCTCTCCTCATTGGGGACCGCTTCATTTCCGCAACTTTTTCTTTTTGGCAAACCCCGTTTCCTTGTCGTAGGAATCGTCCAACGCCAGCTCTTCGATATCCGTCGTCGCCTCGCCGCGCTCGGACTTGATGGAGTCGATGCCGCGCGCCACCACGTTGCGCCGCGAAGCGTAGGCCAAAGCCGTTTCCTGCGTGATGAGCCCTTCGCGGTAAAGCTTGATGATGTGCTGGTCGAAGGTCCACATGCCGTAGGCGTCGCCGTCGCGGATGATGTCGTAATAGGTTTTGCCTTCTTCCTCGCCGTTCAGGATGGTGTCCTTGATGCGCATGTTGTTGTTCATGATTTCCAGGAGCGCGATGCGCCCGCCGCCCGCCTTCGGCACCAGCCGCTGACTGATGACCCAGCGTACGGTGTCGGCGAGACGAATGCGGATCTGCTGTTCTTCTTCCTGCGAGAACATGCCGACGATGCGGTTGATGGTCTGACCCGCATCCACGGTGTGCAGGGTGCTCATGACCAGGTGACCCGTCTCCGCGGCGCTCATGCCGATCTCCACCGTTTCCCGGTCGCGCATTTCGCCCACCAGGATGACCTTCGGCGCCTGGCGCAGAGCGGCGCGCAGGCCCGTGGCGAAATTGTTGAAATCGCCGCCCAGCTCCCGCTGGTTGAACGTGGACTTCAGGTGCGGATGCACGAACTCCACCGGATCCTCCAGCGTGATGATGTGCACCGACTTGTCGTGGTTGATCTTGTTGAGCAGGGCGGCCAGCGTGGTGGATTTACCGGAACCGGTGGCGCCGGTGACCAGCACCATGCCGTTCTTCTCTTCCGCCGCGTTGGCGAACTGCGGCGGCAGTTTCAAATCCTCGATCGACGGAATGCGCGTTTCCAGTTTACGCAGAACGATGCTGTAGTTGCCCCGCTGGGAGAAGATGTTGACGCGGAACCGTGCCTTGCCGGGGATGTAATAGGAGCAGTCGCAGGACCCTTCGCGCAGAAGAATTTCATTCAAACGACGGTCGGCGCCGATGAGGTTCAGCGCGAAGATCTCCGCCTGAAACGCGGTGATCTTCGGGATCGGCGGGTGCATGGGCACTTCCGTCAATTGGCCCGAGTTCTCCACCTGGAATGGTTTGCCTACGGTGATGTTGAGGTCGGAGATGTTTCCGAACGATTCCAGCATCGTGGTCAGGATGTGGTCGATTTCGGCTTTTCTCATGGTCGCACCCCTGAAGCGGACTTAAATGAATTCCGGCGGCGTTTTCAGGTACTGCACAAACCGCTCTTTGACGATCGCCTTGTCGTATGCATCTTCCGCACTGATCTTCTTCGCCTGCAACGCTTCCAGAATGGCGTCGTCCAAGGACTGCATGCCGTATTTTTTTCCGGTCTGAATGACCGATGGAATCTGGAACGTTTTGCCCTCGCGAATCAGGTTCGAGGTGGCGGGCGTCACTACCAGCACTTCCAGCACCGCCAGGCGTCCTTTCTTGTCCACGCGCTTGAACAGGTTCTGCGCCACAACGCCTTTCAAACTTTCGGACAGGGTGGTGCGGATCTGCGCCTGCTGGTTCGCGGGAAACACGTCGATGACGCGGTCTACGGTTTTGGCGGCGCTCTGCGTGTGCAGGGTGCCGAACACGAGGTGACCGGTGGAGGCGGCCTCCAGCGCCAATTCGATGGTTTCGAGGTCGCGCATCTCGCCGACCAGGATGATGTCCGGGTCTTCGCGCAACGCGCCTTTCAATGCGGCTTTGAAACTTTTCGTATGCACGCCCACTTCGCGATGGTTCACCACGCAGCTCGCACTTTTGTGCACGAACTCGACGGGATCTTCGACGGTGATGATGTGCGCCTTCTTGTTCTTGTTGACGTAGTCCATCATCGCCGCCAGCGTGGTGGACTTGCCGGAACCGGTGGGACCCGTCACCAGCACCATGCCCTTGTGCAACATGGCCAGCTTGGTGAGCACCGACGGCAGGCCAAGCTGTTCCGCCGTCAGGATGGTGCTGGGAATTTCGCGGAACACCGCGCCGACGCCCCACTTCTGCTGAAAGTAGTTGGCGCGGTAACGCGCCAGGCCCGGCACTTCGTATGCGAAGTCGATGTCACCGGTTTCTTCAAATACCTTGATCTTGTCTTCCGGCGCGATCTCGTAAAGGATCGCTTTCAGCTCGTCGTTTTCAAGAACCTTGTACTTCACGCGTTCCATGTCGCCATGAATACGCAGGACCGGCTGGGACCCGGCCACGAGATGCAAGTCGGAGGCACCCTGCTCGTTCATCAGTTTGAAGAAGGCGTCGATTTTGGCCATAGGTCATTCTACCAGTTCGGCTTTGAATACGAAGTCGAGGATCACATTGCGCGTCCCCGGCAGTTCCAGCTTTTTCCCGTTCAACCAAAATTCCGACCCATTCCGGTTTCCGATATCGGCAAGAATCTGTTCATCGGCGCGCAACACAATGCGCTCGCCCGGTTGCAGGGTGAAATCTTTTTCAGTCTCCCGGTCCACGATCATGTGGAACCAGGCTTTTTCGCTGGCACGGATTTCCAGAGAAAATCCCCCGGTCTGCTTCGAACCCGGTGTTTCCAGTACGCTTCGGTTTGTCGGAACTATTTGATCTTGCAGGTCGTTTATTATACCACCATTTTCCGATTGCGAAATCTTATTTTCCCCGGGAACGATATCCAATCCCTCTGGGGATTCAGTGGGACTGGGGGGTTGAGCGCCGCTGGATTCCATTCCCGAACCGGGTGGAGGCGGGGCTTCGCCTCCCTCCGGGGGAGGACCGGGTTGCGGACCAGACCCCATGACGGGCTGGGTGCCGGTGGTGCCTGAAGAAACCTCTTTCTCCGTCACTCCGGAAACCGGGGCGTTCGCTTCCTGAGGTCCGGTGGACGGCTGGGACTGAAGAATGGCCCAAACCAGCCAGCCCACAAGGCCCAACCCAACGATGAACCCCACCAGCTTCATCTGCGTCTGCCAGAACGATTTCTTGTGCTCCCGTTGAACGGCTTCCTTCAATGATTTCTCGCGCACTTCCCGCCGCCCTTTGCCAATGCGCTCCTCGTACGCCGTCAACAGTTCGTTGGCATCGACACCCAGGGCCTCACCATAACTGCGGATGTAGCCTTTGATGAACACCTCCGCCGGCAGATCGTCAAAGCGGTCTTCTTCCAACGCCTCCAGATGGCGGGCGGGAATGCGGGTGGCGTTGGCGATGTCATCCAGACTGATGCCACGCAACTCCCGCTGGTGTTTCAGATAGTGGCCGAAACTGTCTTCCATGCTTATTTCTTGGGAGAGGTTTTCATACGGTTCAACATGGCTTTGGCGGTGCGGGCGTTCTCACTCAACGGTTGCAGGTTGATCGCTTCCTGCAGGTACGGACGCGCGCGAAGATAATCCCCTTCGTCAAACAACAACTGCCCGAGCTCGAAATGCGCCCGGGCCGATTGCGGATTCAGTTCCACCGCTTTCAAAAAACTCTTGTAGGCCAGCTCGTACTGCTCGGCTTTCTTGTACGCCAGTGCCAGGTTGACGCGAATCTGGTCGTTGTCCTTGATGTCCAATGCCTTCTGCCAGGTGCGTTCGGCCTCGTTGTACTGCCCGTTCTGGTAGTAACTGAACGCCAGCCAGTTGTACAACTGTTGCGGGTTGAGCAGTTTGCTCGCCTCGAGCGACTTGTTCAGGTACACAATGGCGCGGTCCCACTTTTCCGTTTCCATGTACAGGCGGCCGAGATACTGGTAGGCCTGCATGTACTCCGAATTCAGTTGGACGGCTCGCAGAAACGACTTCTCCGCCTGCGCGTACTTGCGGTCCTTGAAATACGCCGCGCCCAGCGCCACGCGGTAAAACGGGTCGTCGGGAACCTGCTTGACGATCTCAAACAGCTCCTGGTAATACTTGTCCCGCATGTTGAGCGTGTTGTATTTCTGCGCGTCGTTGTAGCGTTTGCGCGCATCCAGTTTTTCCCTCGGCGTGATGGAGGAGGCACAGCCCACCAACCCGATGATGAAAACCAGTGCCACCACACCAAACCAACCCGTCCGCAATCCGGGAACCGGAACCGAATCTGTCATGTTATCCAATGGGTAAATGGTTGAATTTTTTAGAATTAAATAATTATAACAAAAGGCGGGGCGTTGCACAACCGGGGAAGCGAGGGGACCTGAAAGCCAGTTTTTCAGGCATTTTGTCGTTCCGGGGTCTGGCTAGCAAGGTCTGCCGTCATAAGAAAACCCTCCTCTGATTCAGAGGAGGGTTTCCAATACGGTTCGTCGTTTCCGGGTGACTGGCCCCGTTCACTGTACGCCGCGCGTGTCAGGAGCCGGGGGTGGTGAGAACAGCCATCGGCAGGTTGCGGTCGAAGCGGCCGGAGGTGTCCGGGTGCTGGCCACTCTTGGTGGCACGGCGCACCTGCTCGGAGGTGTAGTCAATCATCTCGCCCAGGGACACGATGCTGTCGCTGTCCGTATCCGCCGGACCCTGCAAGCCTTCCAGCATGAACCAGGTGAAGGCGCCGTGCCCGCCGCCCCATTCCGGCGACTCATGCGACAGCTCGCCCGACTCCGACGCGGTGAAAATGGCCCGGCCCTTGCCCGCCTTGCTCAACTCCAGCAGGTAACGGTTGATGATGTTCTCGTCGCCGATGTTGCGGGTGGTGATTTCGTCGCCCACGCCCGCACTGTGACAGGCATCGACCAGCACCACCACGCGCTCCGAGGGGATGAACCGTTCCAGCGCCGTCTGCAAATCCCACATGGGGAACGCCGTCGAGCGCATCTGTTCGGGATCGGTGTCGTGCGTGAGCAGGAACAGGTTGCTCGGGTTCAATGGATCCGGCGCACCGTGACCGGCGAAGTACACCACCACGAGATCCTCGCGGATGGCCTTGCCGAGAAAATCGAACAGCGCGCGCTTCAACTCCGCCAGCGTCGCCTTCTCGTTTTCAAGAAAGACGATGTGATCGTCGGCAAAACCGCCGCCCTGCGGCGATTTCAGAAATTCATAGAACAAGCGCGCGTCGGCGTCGGCGTAGCGCAGGTTGGGGATGCCCTTCTGCGAATGCTCGTAGCGCGACACGCCCACCACCACGGCCCAGCGCTGGCCCTTGAAATCCGCCGACAACTCCGCCGGGGCCTGGCCCGGCGCGGTGCGGGTGACGTGCATGACGTGCTGTTTCACCTGTCCGGATTCATCGACCGCGTTGATGACGATGATGTTCTTGCCTTCCTTCAACTCCACGTTACGCGAAAAGGCACTGCCCTTGGTGCCCTGCACGATGGACAGGTCGCGCGTCTGCGGCAGTTTCTCCCCGTTCAACAAAATCTGCATGTCCTTGATCTCGGCGTTGGCCTCGATGCTTCCCGACAACAGAACGTGGTCGTCTTCGGTCTGGAAGTCGAACGGCGGAAACGAAATCTTGATCTTCATCTTGCCGCCGTTGGAAGGAGCGGGCGCCTGCGCCACCACGGTGCCGTTGCCGTATTCCTCCTTCACCCGAACCCGCAGGTCTTCCAGCAACGCCTTCGCTTCCAGGTACGGTTCGCCCTCGATCATGGGGTTGCTCTTCTCCGCGGTCATGGAGATGAACGACCGGTTGCCGTTCTTGCCGGAGAGGGTCAGCGTGATGTCGGTGTTGGAAGCCACGCCCGCCCAGCCCACGGAATTTCCAGCCAGATCACCGGTCGTCTCGATTTCATAAACGGTCTCGCCGCTTTCAAGCGCCTTTTTGGTGAAGGTGTACTGCCTGTCGCTCAGGTGGTGCTCCAGAATCTCGGCCAGCTTGTCTGGAGGCAGTTGGTAGTTTTCCTTCAAAGACGTCGTCTTGAACGACGCCGCACAACCGCCCCCCGCCAGGATGACGGCGATGCCAAGAATGAAAATCCCTTGTATGCGTTTCCAAACAGTGCCAGTCATGGTCCTGCACCCTGCTGAAGGTTCATAATCGTTCACGCAAACCGCAGTCGCCGGTCATGCGTTGAGTTTGATGACCAGTCCCTGCACGGTCACGCAGGACTGGCTCCAGAAATAAAAGAACGGAAGTGGAAAGTAGTTCTGCTCCAGGTCGGCGGAAGTCTGGATCAGCAGGTCGCCGTTACGCGACTGCACGGCCTGGTTCACCGCCTGCTGGTAAGTCTGCTCGCCGGACGGAAACCCGAAGAAGAAGCTCGAGCAGGCGGTCCCACTGCCCACACCGAGGATGGTGTAATCCTGCTTGTCCATCTTCAACTGCAACGCCGATCCCGAGGGTTGCGACAGTGGCGTGTACAGACTGCATGACGTGAGCATCATCAACATCCCTGCCAACACAATCAGAACAGCAATGCGTTTCAAGTTCATGTTCCCTCTCCCCTTATGAATAAACCTCATGCGGAACCGGCCGTGGGCCGGTCCGAATCTGTTCGGTCTTCGCTCCCTTTGCCCCGTGGAATTCGCTCTCCTCAAGGCTGAGGACACTCCTCCATTTCCTTAATGTAAAGGGAATTTCCGCGAAAATAAATATCTCGTTATATCAAAATCCCAGGCGGGTGTCTTGGAGGTTTTGGTTTATCCGAGATACTAAAGGCAGAAAACGAATGAATGGCGATTTGCAATGGAAAGCCGGATCGGGCAGGGCTTTAAAAGCAACTGAATTTGGCGTGGTTAAATGAAAAGACGTCAGCGGGATTCGATGAGCGCGACGGCATAGGCGGCAAGGCCTTCCTCCCGTCCGGCGAAACCGAGTTTTTCCGTGGTGGTGGCTTTCACGTTCACCTGAGAGACGTCGATGCCCAGCGTGCGGGCGATGTTCTCCCGCATCCGGTCGATGTACGGCGCGAGCTTCGGTTTCTGCGCAACGAGGGTGGCGTCGGTGTTGACCACGTGAAATCCTTTGGCGCGGAGCGAGGCGTTCACCTTCTCCAGCAGGATGAGGCTGGAGATGCCTTTGTACTGGTCGTCGGTGTCGGGGAAGTGATGCCCCAGGTCGCCCAGCCCGCATGCGCCCAGCAAGGCATCGCAGAGCGCGTGCAACAACGCGTCGGCGTCCGAGTGGCCGTCCAGCCCGAGCGTGTGCGGAATTTCGACGCCGCCCAAAATCAGCTTGCGGCCTTCGACCAGGCGGTGCACGTCGTAACCGTTACCAATACGAAACACGTTGACCTCCGCACGTTGCGAATGGGGTGGGGAAAACCGGTTGCAGGTGAATTGGGATGGGGAACGCGGCGTTCACGAAGTTCAGTGGGCCACGGTGACCAGCTTGCGTGTTTCTTCGCGCGCCCAACGGTCGGCTTCCAGAACATCCTCGATGTCGTTCACCGCCGTTGGCTTGTGGTTGTTCAGCGTCATGCGGATGATTTCGGGAATGTCCTTGAACGGGATGAGCTCGTCGAGGAAGGCCTGCACGGCAATCTCGTTGGCGGCGTTGAGCACGGCGGGCATGGTCTGCGCGATGTCCAACGCGTCGTGCGCCAATTGCAGGCAGGGGAAGCGCTGGAAGTCCGGCGCCTCGAACGTCAACGTGCCCAACTGCGCGAGATCAAGCGACGGCAGGTCGCACTCGATGCGGTCCGGGTACGACAACGCATACGAGATGGGAACGCGCATGTCCGGCATGCCGAGTTGCGCCATCACCGACGTGTCCACGAATTCGATTAGCGAATGAATGATGCTCTGCGCGTGGACCAGAATGTCCACCTGCGTTTCCAGCCCGAACAGCCACTTGGCTTCGATATACTCGAGCCCTTTGTTCATCATGGTGGCCGAGTCGATGGTGATCTTCGCACCCATGTCCCAGTTCGGGTGTTTGAGCGCCTGCTCGCGCGTGACGTGATCGAGTTGTTCGGAAGTGAAAGTGCGGAACGGTCCGCCGGACGCAGTGAGGATGATGCGTTTGATGCGCTCGGACTTTTCGCCGTTCAACGCCTGGAAGATGGCGCTGTGCTCGCTGTCCACCGGGATGATGGGGCAGCCGTGCTCTTCCGCCGCCTGCATCATCAACTTGCCCGCCACCACCAGCGTTTCCTTGTTGGCGAGGGCCAATGCCTTGCCCGCCTTGAGCGCGCTGTACGTGGGCACCAGCCCCGCGCACCCGACCATGCCGGAGACCACCATGTCCGCCTCCGGCAGAGTGGCGGCCTGGATGGAACCCGCCTGCCCTGCAACGACTTCGATGTTCAAACCCTTGAGTTGTTTCCGCAGGGCATCCACCTTGCTGGTGTCGAACAGCGAAACCAGTTTGGGACGGAACCGGCGCGCCTGCTCGGCGATCCCCTCCACATTACTGCAGGCCGCGAGCGCGACCACCTGGAACCGGTCCGGGTTGCGTTCAATAACATCCAGAGTGTTGGCGCCGATGGAACCCGTCGATCCCAGTATCGAAATTTTTTTCATGTGAGAACCCCTGATGACAACTCGAGCCGAATGGCAGGGTGAAACGCGCGTCGTTATGCCTTGCATAAGAAAACAATCAAACGGGAAGGGGACTGCGTATGAGAATTTCATAGCAGTAGAAAGCCGGTCCGGCGAACATGAGACTGTCCAGCCGGTCTAAAACCCCTCCGTGTCCGGGAATCAGCGTGCCCGAATCTTTCACGCCCGCGGCGCGTTTGAACATCGATTCCACGAGATCTCCGAATTGCCCGATGATACCGCAAAATAACGCCATAATCAAACAATGGTTTAAAGCCAATTCGTGCCAGAACCCATACTTCGCGATGAGGCCGCCGAGCACCCCGCCCAAGAGCCCGCCGAGGCTCCCTTCCACCGTCTTGCCGGGGCTGATTTCCGGCGCAAGCCGGGTTTTTCCAATGCTCCTGCCGACGTAGTAAGCGGCACTGTCGCTTCCCCAGATCACCAGAAACAGGAAGTAGATCATGAAATGCCCCGGCTCCAGCGCCCGGATCAGGATGAAAAAGCTCATCAGGCCGGCAACATAGCCCACGCCGAGGAAGGTGTAGCCCGTTTGATCCAGATTGTGTTTCAGGATGGGACCCTGTGTGAGCGCGTGGAGGAGCAAAACCAAAGGCGCCGCGGCCAGCCAGATCAGGTAAAACCCGTTGATGTAAAAACACAGGGTGAGCAGCACGCACAACGCGAGACCCAGCTTGTGAAAACCGGGCGTGCCCATGGCCCCCAGCATGCGTGAGTATTCGAACCAGCCCGCCACCACCGCGCCCAGCACCAGAATGGAAAACAGCTCCAGCGATCCGTACTGCACGATGCCCAGCACGATGGGGATCAGAACGAGTGCGCTCAGGATGCGTTTCATGGTTGGGTGGCTTCCGAAAATTGAAACTTTGAATTATTAACTGTGATCAATGTTGTCTGGAGTGGAAATAAATTGGGAACGGTGCCACGGGCCGCTGGCCCGCCGATCATCGTGTGCTGATAAATGTTGTGATGTTCGCAGACTCAAGCGCTGGTCTCGTTCGCTCCCGGCCGGGTCTGCGGACCATCGTTCGCTAGCAGGTCTTGGCGAAACCCCGACTCACGAATTGGGAATGTTGCCACTGGCCGCTGGCCAGTTAGGCTTGGACGATCTGGTCGCCGATCATGCCGAAGCGGCGTTCGCGTTTCTGGAAATCGATGATGGCTTTCAACAGGTCGTCTTCGCGGAACTCCGGCCACAGCACGTCGGTGTAGTGCAACTCCGTGTACGCGATCTGGTAGAGAAGGAAGTTGCTGATGCGCAACTCGCCGCTGGTGCGGATGAGCAGGTCCGGTTCCGGCAGGCCGTGCGTCGCCAGGCTCGCTTCCAGAACGGGGAAGTCGATGTCCTCATAACGCAGTTGCCCTTCCTGCACCTGCTTGACGATCTTGCGTACCGCATCGAGGATTTCCTGTCGCCCGCCGTAACTCAAGGCGAGTGTCAGCACCAGACCGTCGTTGTCCGCCGTGTAATCTTTCGCGTGCTGGATGAGATTCTGAATATCAGCGGGCAGTTCGTACACGCGGCCGATGGTGTTGAAGCGGATGTTCTCGCGCTTCATCCGTTCCAGTTCCTTGTGCAGGTACTGGTCGAGGATTTTCATGAGCGCGTTGATCTCGGTGCGCGGGCGGTTCCAGTTTTCGTCGGAGAAGGAATAAAGGGTGAGCGCGGGGATGTGCATCTCCGTGCAGAGGGTGACGATGTGATCAACCGACTTGACCCCCTGGCGGTGGCCTTCCACGCGAGGCATGAAGCTCTTCTTCGCCCAGCGCCCGTTGCCGTCCATAATGATGGCGATGTGCCGCGGCAGACGGTTGAAATCGATCTGATCCATGAGTGGGGATTTGTACAAGGACGACGCCTCCGAAAGGTACCGGTTCGCCGGGCGGGCCCAGCCGGTGCGGGCATGCCCGGTGCGACCATTATACGGCAACGGTCAGTCTTCCATCACATCTTTTTCCTTGGACTCGGCGACCTTGTCCACCTCTTCAACGTACTTGTCCGTCATCTTCTGGATCTGGTCGTGGCCCCGCTTCTCGTCGTCCTTCGAGATGGTGCTTTCCTTTTCCATCGCCTTGATCTTGTCGTTGAAGTCGCGGCGGATGTTGCGGATGGAAATCTTCGCCTCCTCCGCGTACTTGCGCACGATCTTGGTCATCTGCTGGCGGCGCTCCGTGGTGAGCGGCGGGATGTTGAGGCGGATCATCTTGCCGTCGTTCGACGGGTTGAGACCGAGGTCGGATGCGGTGATGGCCTTTTCGATCACCGGCAACATCGTCGGGTCCCACGGCGCGATGGCGATGGTGCGGCTGTCCGGCGTGGACAACGTCGCTGTCTGGCTGAGCGGCGTCGGGTTGCCGTAAAACTCCACCTTGATATCCTCGACCAGCGCCACCGAAGCGCGGCCGGTGCGCACCTTGCCGAATTCCTGGTGCAGGTGGTCGATGGTCGCTTTCATTTTGCGTTCGGAATCTTTGAGTAAATTGTCCATGTATCAGCTCGCCCCCACCCGGGTTCCAATGGATTCGCCCATGATCGCGCGCTTGATTGCATCCGGATTGCTGACGTTGAAAATGACCATGGGTAGTTTGTTGTCCATACACAGGCTGACGGAAGTGGAGTCCATCACCTTCAGCCCTTTTTTCAAAACTTCGAGGTACGTCAATTGTTCGAACTTGACCGCGGTGGAGTCGATCATCGGGTCGGCGGAATAGACGCCATCCACCTTCGTGGCTTTGAAGATGACTTCGGCCTCGACCTCGATGGCACGCAGGCTGGCGGCGGTGTCGGTGGTGAAGTAAGGGTTGCCGGTGCCCGCGGCGAAGATGACGATACGGTCTTTTTCGAGATGACGGATGGCGCGGCGGCGGACGTAGGGTTCCGCCACCTGGCGGATGTCCAGCGCCGTCAGCACGCGGGTTGGCACGCCCGCCTGTTCCAGCGCGCTTTGCAGGGCCATGGCGTTGATCACCGTGGCCAGCATGCCCATGTAGTCGGCAGTGACGCGCTCCATCCCCAGGTTGCTGGCGGTGGCGCCGCGCAAAATGTTGCCGCCGCCGATGACGATGGCGATCTGCACACCGAGTTTTTTGGCTTCGGCGATCTCCTCCGCGATGCTCTGCAGGGCTTTCTGATCGATGCCGAAGCCTCCCGCCTCCGCCAGGCTTTCTCCGCCCAGCTTCAGCAGGATGCGTTTGTAATGTGCTTTCGCCGGTTCCGTATCGTCACTCATTTAGAGATTTCCATACGGGAAAACCCACCCACGGTGATGTTCTCGCCCAGCGTGGCGATCTTCTGCTTGATCAACTCCTGCACGGTGATGGACGTGTCTTTCACGAAGGGCTGGTCGAGCAGGCAGTTTTCCTCGAAAAACTTGCTCATCTTGCCGTCCACGATTTTGTCGATCACGTTTTCCGGCTTACCGGATTCCCGCGCCTGGTGGGCGAAGATCTCGCGTTCCTTGTCCAGCACGTCCTGCGTGACGTCGTCGCGCGAGGTGAAGCGCGGCTTGGCGGCGGCGATGTGCATCGCGATGTCTTTCAGCAGAGCCTGGTACTCGTCATTCTTGGCGACGAAATCAGTCTCGCAGTTCAGCTCCACCAGCACGCCGATCTTGGCGCCGGGGTGGATGTAGGTGCCTATGGCACCGTCGCCGGTGGTGCGGTCGCCCTTCTTGTCCGCCTTGGCCATGCCCCTCTTGCGCAGAAAGGTGATGGCTTCTTCAATATCGCCGCTGGTTTCCTTGAGCGCGTTGCGGCATTCCAGTATCCCGGCGCCGGATTTTTCGCGCAGGGTTTTGACCATGTCTGCTGTCACTTCCATTGTGATGCCTCTCCTGTGTTGTCTGGATCTGTTGAGTCCGGGTTTTCGATGTGTGCACGACCCGGGTCCGGGCGCGGGCGGACATGACCCCGCGGCTGAAAGTCAGCCGGGGTTGCGGGCCGCCGGCCGGACCGGTCGATAAGATTTCGTTTGCTCTGGCTGGCCTCAGGCAGGCCGGAAGCGCCCCGAGGCCGGATTGGTCAGGCGGGGATGGATTTCTCCGCCTTCGGCTTGGTGTCCGTCTTGGCTTTGGAAGCAGCGGTGTCCTCTTTCTTGTCGGACTGGGAGTCTGCTTTTGCATCGCCCTTTTGGGCGCTCGCTTCCGCTTCTTCCCTCTTGTCCTTCTGCTTCGCCTTGTACATCTCGTGACCTTCGATGGCGATGTCCGCCAGCCGCTTCGTGAACAGGCTGATTGACCGGATGGCGTCGTCGTTGCCCGGGATCAGGTAGTCGATGCCGTCCGGATCGCAGTTGGTATCCACGATCGCCACCACGGGAATATTCAGCTTGTTGGCCTCGGCCAGCGCGATGCGTTCCTTGCGCGTGTCCACGATGAACACGGCATCGGGCAGGTCCTTCATGGTCTTGATGCCCTGCAGGAATTTATTGAGCTTTTCGATTTCCTTGCGCCTCTGCTGGGCTTCTTTTTTATGAAGCAGGGCGAACTTGCCTTCTTCTTCCATGCGCTCCAGTTCCAGCAGGCGGTCGATGCTCTTGCGAATGGTCTGGAAGTTGGTCAGCGTGCCGCCCAGCCAGCGCTGGTTGATGTAGAACATGTTGGCGCGGGTGGCTTCGTCCGCGATCAGTTCCTTGGCCTGCGTTTTGGTGGCGACGAACAGAATCTTCTTGCCCTGCTGCGTCAGGTTCTCCACAAACTTCTCCGCGTCGCGGAACTTGTGAATGGTTTTCTGCAGGTCGATAATATGAATGCCGTTTCGGGCACCAAAAATATAGTCTCTCATCTTGGGATTCCAGCGGGTGGTCTGATGCCCGAAGTGAACCCCGGCTTCCAGTAATTCTTTGACTGCGATGTTTGCCATGAAACAAAACTCCTAATTGCGAATGGTTGAGCCTCCGCCTCCTTCTTCCCGTACCAGGAACCTGTTGGGGAACTCCCTGCCTGCCGCCAAAAAGCGGCCGCGACCGCGAATCCACAAGGCTTCGCCGCCGCCATGTTCGGGCAGGACCCACCGGGTCACCCCTGGTCCAGTCCAGAGACGTGCGAGATAAATGATTACAAACAAACGGCTTGCGCCGCATCAAGGCCGAATAGAGGGCTTCCAGATAGACTATCACAGCCCCCGCACCAAGACAAGGCAAAAGAGCTTCTAAATGACCGAGAAACAACGCCATCGCACGGAGGGCCAACGGGGCATGGCTCCGCGGGCGAACGAAAATCCGTGGACGCATACGGTGTCCGCTTTCCGGGCGTTGACGGAGATTCTATGGGAGCGATTCGTTTCTTAAAAAGGAGGAATGGTTGTGTCCGCTGCTGGCGGCTTCGCAAAAAACAAAAAAACCGGGCAAGGTGGCCCAGGATTCCACCTCCCCGGTTTACTGCTGTCCGGTAATTCCGTTATTTGCCTTTCACCGGTTTCGGCTTGGACGGTTTAGGCGTAGACGGTTTCATCGGCGGCTGTTTGATGGACTTTTCGGTTTCGTGTTTTGCACTGCGCATGGTCTTGGACATGGGTCTCATTCTCCAGAAAAAATAAAGTTGCCTGTTCAGGCGTTTTTAAATTTCTTGACGGAGAATCCAATTTGGGTTGCCCGCATCCTGGTCGTGCCTTTCAGCGTTCCCATTTTGTCTCGATCAAGCAAAGAAAAGGAACACCAAAAAACCATAGGCGCCGCGGCCTACGTACTTTTGGATAACGCCCCATAAACAGGGAGGTTACACAAAAAATATAGGGCTGCTCAAATTGGAAAGCAAAACTATTTTTAAAGATTTTTCGACCTTTTGGAGAAGGGGGGAATCCGGTGATTTGGCAGGCCTCCATCCCCCTTCCCATCGGCCTGAATCGAGGGGCCTATTGAACCGTGGGCCCATTTCAAATACAAACCCTTGCCTCCCGATTGAGCCGGGTCCTTCTGAACGTCCGCCAGGGGCCTATGGATTGATTTGTTTTTAAATGAGGAGGGGAGGATTTGCGATCGGTGGTCGTTGCCTGTCTGCAGAGGGAACGGAAAGGGCGACTGTTTTTTGTGTTTGAAAATCGTGACTCGTGTTTACGTCGTTCGTTTTCAGAAACAAAAAAACAAAAAGCCGGAAGAGGTGGACCAGGACGCCACCTCCCCGGCTTTCACTACGCCGTTTAAGCGATTACTTGCCTTTGGACGGTTTCGGTTTTGCCGATTTGCGCTGTTCCGGCTGGCCGGTCTGCTGTTTCGGGTTTTTTTCCATTTGCGGTTTGTTGTTGCGAATGGTCTTGGACATGGGTCTCATTCTCCAGAAAAAATAAAGTTGCCTGCTCAGGCGTTTTTAAATTTCTTGACGGAGAGTCCAATTTGGGTTGCCCGCATCCTGGTCGTGCCTTTTAGCGTTCCCATTTTGTCTCGATCAAGCAAAGAAAAGGAACACCAAAAAACCATAGGCGCCGTGGCCTACGTACTTTTGGATAACACCCCAAAAACAAGGAGGTTATACAAAAAATATAAGATTGTCCGCAGAGGAAAGCAAAGCAATTTTTAAAATATTTTTGACCTTTTTTGAAGGGCGGACCCGGAGGTTTTCGGGAGCCCGCCACCCCCCTCTCTTTCCCACGGGGAGGGGCAACCGGTTCCCCCTTCCGGTTCCCCGCTTATAGCGGGGGATAGGGGGGGTTCTTCCTGCGCAATCACTGAATGTAGTGAGGGATTTTGATGGCTTGCCGGTGCCGCCCGTTTGTAGCGGGACACGCCCGCTCACCGCCCCAGGCAGATGCCTACCGACTCGGCGGTGCGGATCAGCTGGGAGTCGAGCGGCACCTGCCGGATGCGTCCGGCCAGCTCCTTGAGCGGCACCAGCTCCAGGTTCGGGGTGCGGAGCGCCACCATGGTGCCGAAGCGTCCGTTCACTGCCGAGTGCAGGGCGAAACTGCCCAACTGGGTGCCCAGCACCCGGTCGAAGGCGATGGGCGTGCCGCCGCGCTGGAGGTGACCCAGCACCGTGCACCGCACTTCCAGATCGATGTCCCGCCCCAGCCGCGTGGCCAGGTGGTTGCCGATGCCGCCCAACTGCGGCACGCCCTGAAGCCGTGTGGTGGCGGCTTCCTGGGTGATCGGCTGGCAATCTTTCTCCATCGCGCCCTCGGCGACGACCATCAGGCTGAACGGTGCCTGCATGGTCTGGCGTTCTTTGATCTTCGCGGTCACCACATCGAAGTCGAAAGGGATTTCCGGTATCAGAATCACATGCGCGCCGCCGGCGATCCCCGCCTCCAGCGCGATCCATCCGGCGCTCCGCCCCATCACCTCCAGGATCATCACCCGGTCGTGACTGCGCCCGGTGGTCTGCAGGCGGTCGAGCGCGTCGGTCGCCACCTGCACCGCGGTGTGGAAGCCGAAGCTGTAGTCGGTGCCCTCCAGATCGTTGTCGATGGTTTTGGGCACGGCGATGATGGGCAGTCCCAGCTCACTCAGCTTGTAGGCGATCTGCAGCGAGCCGTCGCCGCCGATCACGAACAGGCAGTCGAGCTTGAGGTCGCGGAAGGTCTCGATGGCGCGGCCAGAGTAATCGTGGGTGGTGACGCGTCCGTCTTTGTGCAGTTCCTTGAAGGCAAAGGGGTCGCCCTTGTTGGAGGTGCCGAGGATGGTGCCGCCCTGCGGCAGGATGTCGCGCACACTGCGGAGCGTCAACTCCTGCGAGTGGTTGAAGACCAGCCCCTCGAAGCCTTTTTCGATGCCGATGACGCTCAGGTTGTGGTTGCGGATGGCGGAGAGGGTGAGGGCGCGGATGACGGCGTTCAGGCCGGAGCAGTCGCCGCCGCCGGTCAGAATGCCGATGCGTTTTAAAGGCATGCCACCTCCCTGGGAGAAGGAGACCGATCAGTCCCCCCTTGTAAAGGGGGCTGGGGGGATTCTTTCGTTAACATCCTTCACACAGTGAAGGATGTCGATGCTTGTCAAGTTTCATCCACAGTGGCGATGAGGTCGTAGTCGAGCGATCCGGTGATGCGCATGGGCACGATGTCGCCGGGCTCCACCGGGCTGTTCTCGATGATCACCTGGCCGTCGATGTCCGGTCCCTGAATCGGCAGGCGGCCCATCAACAGCATGCCATCGTCATCCAGCCCCTCCACCAGCACCGGATGCACCTGGCCGACGCGTGCGGCATTGCGACGTGTGGCAATTTCGTGTTGCGCCGCCATCAACCGGTCGCGGCGTGCCTCGCCAATTGCCGGATCGACCTTGTCGGCGTAGTCGTACGCCGTGGTGCCGGGTTCGTCGGAGTAGGCGAACACGCCCAGGTGATCGAACTCCATCTCGCGCACAAAATTTTCCATGTGTACGAAGTGCTCTTCCGTCTCGCCGGGGAAACCGGTGATGAACGTGGTGCGGAGCGCCACGCCGGGGATGCGGTCGCGCAGTTTTTTCAGCATGGCGCGCACACCCGCCTCCCGCTCCTGCCGCTTCATGCGTTGCAGCATGAAATCGTGCGTGTGTTGCAGGGGCACGTCGATGTACTTGACCACCTTGTCGAGCCGGGCCACGGCGTCGATCAACGCGTCGTTGACCACCGTCGGGTAACAGTAGAACAGGCGGATCCACTCGATCCCTTTAATGTCCGATAGGCGTTCGAGCAGTTCGACCAGGCCGTTTTTCATGCGCAGGTCGTAACCGTAGAGCGTGGTGTCCTGCGACACCAGGTTGATTTCCTTCACCCCCTGCTCGGCCAGCGCGCGGGCTTCTTCGAGGATGGAGTCGATGGGCCGGCTCTTTATGGGGCCGCGCAGTTTGGGGATGATGCAGAACGCGCACTGGTTGGAGCAACCCTCCGCAATCTTGATGTACGCCGAGTAAAACGGCGTGGTGACGACGCGGTGGTTGTACGCTTCGAAATACTGTGCCGGTTCGTGGACGAGGTTGCGCTGGCCGCCGTTGTTGCGGATCAGGTTTTTGAGCAGGGGGTACTGCTTGGTGCCCAAAAGGTGATCGATCTCCGGGATTTCCTTCAGGAGTTCTTCGGGATGCCGCTCGGCCAGACAGCCGGTGACGATGAGGCGTTCGCACTTGCCGCCGTTTTGTTTGTGCCGCGCCATCTCGAGGATGGTGTTCACCGACTCCTCGACCGCCGATTGCAGGAAGCCGCAGGTGTTGACGATGAGCACGTCCGCCTCGGCGGAGTTGTCCGTCAGTTCGTATCCGTTCTGTTTGAGGTCGCCCAACAGGCCTTCGGTGTCCACCAGGTTCTTGGGACAGCCCAGGCTGATCATGCCGATTTTTTTCATGCAGATTGACTGTGTTTTAAGGAGTAATAAGGTTCCGCCATCATACCGCAGAGGCGGGGCGCGGGCCTAATTTTTCTGAAAGATAGGGATCATCCCCCGCCGCCGCGGGCGGTGTCCAGCCGCTCCTGCATACGGGCGATCAAACCGGGAAAATCTTCCTTCTTCAATATCTGGTAGAACTGCGTCCTCAGGTTGTTGCGCATGCTGACGCCATCGAGAATCACGTCCACCACGCGCCAGCGGCTGGCGGATTCCAACAGGTCGAAGTCGATGCGGATTTCGCCCTCGTCTTTATGGTGCACCACGACGGGCACGGTGGCGGCATCGCCGTCTTTGGAGTTGCCTTTGTACTCGATTTTAAGCTCGCGGAAAAACTTGGCCGAGTTGGGAAACGCCACGTAGCGGAAGAGTTCTCCCAGAAGCTGGATGAACTGCTTCTGTTCCCCGGCAGAGCGGGGCTTCCAGTGTTTGCCGAGGGTTTGCTTGCTCACCTCCGCCACGTCCAGGTAGGTCAGTGCCTGGTCCATGGTCTTGCGGTTGGCCTTCGCCTCGTCGGGTGACAGCGCCTCGACTTCCTTCACCTGCTGGATGGTGGCCAGCAGGTTTTTCACCGCTTCCTGTGGCGTCTCGGCCCGCGCCGGGACGGCGGCGAGCAGGGTTGTGAGAAGGCACAACCCCAGCACCATGGCCAGGGTAAAAGACTGGATTGCTTGCCTTCGGCTTTTACAGTTGTGGTAGATTGTTGGGAATTTCAAAGTGTGCGTAAGCCCTGCCATGCAGTTTGCGACGTAGTGATAACGATTATATCGTAAACCGCCTCCCTCCGTGGGAATGAAAAATTTGAGGCGCAACGTTTCGGTACAACCCGGCTATGGAGTTGATCCATAGCCTTCCCATATTCTCATTACAATGAAACTGATCCCATTCAAAAAATTTTTAAGGAGCGCGGTTCTGGTTTGCGCGTTTGTTTCGATCCCGCTGGTGGCGCATTCCTCCGTCGTGGAAGCCGCGCCATGCACCCTGTACCAGGGCGAGGCGGGATGGGATGCGGTTCAGCGCGCCAAGATCGACCTCGTCAAGCACTTCCAGTACCAGCCGCTGACCCACCGCGACTTCTGTCAGCTGGCGCACCTCGACTACAAACTGGCGCAATGGGAACCGCAGGTGAAGGCCGAGCACCTGACCCGGTGCCTGGAAAACGTGGACAAGGCGATCGACCACAACCCGCAGGCGGGCATCGCCTACTTCCTGCGCGGCCTGTGCCTGGGGCGGCAGGGACAGATGCGCGGGCTGTGGGCCAGCCTGAACATCATCGATCCCGTCCGCACCAGCATGGAACGCGCGCGGCAACTGGCCCCGGGCATCGACGGCGGCGGACCCGACCGCGCGCTGGGACGCATGCTTTACGAATTGCCTTTCTTTTTGGGCGGCGATCTGGAAAAATCCATAAAGCATCTGGAAACCGCCGTCCAACTGGGACCGGGCAACTGGGAAAACCATTACTACCTCGCCCAGTCCTACCTGGCCGACCGCCGGTACCGGGACGCACAGCGGGAACTTCAGGATGCTCTCAGGTTGGCCGGGACCGTGAACGAAGATCCACAGATGGAGGAACACCGCCGGCACATCCGCGAACTTCTGCGCGACGTCGAACGCCGCCTGGACTGACCCTTCCATGTTGCAGGAACTGAGAATCACCAACTTCGCCATCATCGACAACCTGACGGTGACGTTCGGCCCGGGTCTCAACATCCTCACCGGCGAAACCGGCGCCGGCAAATCCATCATCATCGATGCGCTGAACCTGATCCTCGGCGGACGCGCCGACGCCGACAGCATCCGCTCCTCGGAATCCTCCGCCACGGTGGAAGCCGTGCTTGCGGTGGACGACCCGGCGACGCTCGACGCCATCCGCGAAATGGGCATCGAGGTCGAAGACAACCAGGTCCTCATCAAACGCCTCATCACGCTCGAAGGCAAAAACCGCACCTACCTCAACAACAGCCCGCTCACCGTCTCCGCTTTGGCGACCGTCGGCCAGCGGCTGGTGGACATCCACGGCCAGCACGATCACCAATCGCTCCTGCACGCGGAGCACCACGTCGGCCTGCTCGACCGCTACGGCAAACTGGGTAAAGAAAAGGCCGCGTATCAGTCTGCGTGGAGTGCGTACCGCAAGAAAGTCGAACAACTCAACCACCTGCTCAACCACCAGAGCGACCGCCTGCAACGACAGGACCTCCTGCAATTTCAGGTGAAGGAAATCGACGACGCGGCATTGAGCGTGGGCGAGGACGAAGAACTGCGCGCCGAAAAACACAAACTCAATCACGCCGAAAAACTGAGCGCCGCGCTCGACCAAGTGCTTGCCATGCTGAGCGACCAGGAGGGATCGGTGCTGGACCTGTTGGGACGCATCGACCGCGAACTGGGCCGGCTACCGGAGATCGACCCGGCGCTGGAACCGCAGTCCACGCGCGCCGGCAACGCCTTCATCGAGGCACAGGAGCTGGAGGCGGAACTGCGCGACTACGTGAAGCACATCGACTTCAGTCCGACGCGGCTGGAAGAGATCGAGGACCGGCTGGCGGAGATCAACGGCCTCAAACGCAAGTACGGCAACGACATCGCCGTCATCCTCGAGTACCGGCAAAAGATCGGCGACGAGCTGGAGTCATTGTCGCTGGGCGAGGAAGCGGTGGACGGACTGAAAAAAGAAATCGCCGAGCATCAGAAAGAAGTGGCGAAGCTCGCGGTGGACCTGGCGAAGAAACGCGAGCAGGCGGCGGACACATTGCAGAAGGCGGTGGAGAAGGAACTGAAAGACCTCAGCATGAAGCACGTGCGGTTCGGCGTGCGCTTCGACTACGAAGCCGACGCCGACGGCTTCACCACGTACAACAAAAAGACGGTGAAGGCGCATGGCGAAGGCATCGGGTCGGTGGAGTTTCTGTTCTCGCCGAACCTGGGCGAGGCGTTGAAGCCCTTGGCGCGCATCGCGTCGGGCGGCGAATTGTCGCGCGTGATGCTGGCGTTGAAATCGATTCTGAACGAGCAGGACGACATCCCCATCCTCGTGTTCGACGAAGTGGACGCGGGCATCGGCGGCAAGGTGGCGGAAAAGGTGGGGGTGAAGCTCAAGAAGATCGCCGCCACCAAGCAGGTGTTCTGCATCACCCACCTGCCGCAAATCGCGGGCATGGCCACGGCGCATTACCGCGTGCACAAAAGCGTGACAGGCAAACGCACCCGCTCGACCATCACCGAACTGTCCTACGACGAACGCGTGGAGGAGATCGCGCGCATGTCCGGCGGTGAGACCATCACCGACGCCACCCTGCAGTACGCGCGCGAGATGATCCAGCCCGCCCCACTGCGTGGGGAAGAAGCGGGCTAATGCCCGCAGACCATCGCAGTTACCATTGAGCCGCAGCCAGTTGCCTTGGACGCAGTCCGCCGGGTAGCGCCCGGGGGCACAAGAAAAATTCCTTTGTGCGCTCGACAACTATCGCCGCGACTACCGGGCAGTGGCCTGTTCGCTCCCGGCCTGGCCGGGAGTCCGCTATTTCTCGTGTTGGAGAGCCTGGATTTTCGGCTTTAGGTTTTCGACGCCGTCTTCGTCGCCGATCTCCTCGCAGAGCGCGAGCGAGCGCTGGTAGTAGTCGAGCGCTTTGGTGTTGTCGCCTTCCGTTTCCCACGCCCAGCCGAGGTTGTGGAGCAGGGCGGCGATGACTTCGTGGTTGCCTCCGCCTTGTTCGTTGTTGAAATGGAGGGATTTTTCGAACTGGTGGATGGCCTCGCCACTGCGCCCGGTTTCGGTGAGCGCGATGCCGAGGTTGCAACGCAACTGCGCCGTCTCGGCGGTCTCCTCGGCAGATTGCTTCAGGTGAAAACCGAGCGATTTGAGGTAGGAGTCGGCGGCCTGATCGTAATGCTTTTCCTCAAAGTAGGAATGCGCGACCCCTTCCCAGAAATTGCGCGCGAGGTCCTCGTTGTTCACATAGAGGTCGCGGAAATGCACGCCCTGCGTTTCTTCCAGCTCGGCGAGCGGCCTTAAGAACTCGCGGTGCTCGTCCACGTCCACGCCCAGCACCTCCTCAAAAAACTGGCGGTCTTCCGCGGAGAACTGCGGCTCCGGTTTTCCCGGTTGCAGGGGAATTTCCCACGGCGGCTGTTCGCGGTCTGGTGGCGGCTCGTATTTGCGCGAGCGGAACACGTACACCGCCGCCCCGAAGATGAGGACGCCGACAATGATGGAAAGGATGGTGTCGAGACTGGTCATGACCGGATTCCTGTGGCGTGTTGGCCCATCCTAACAAAAAAAGGCGGGTGGATGTCAGATTTTGAAGATACGGAGAGATTTGATTTTTGAAAAGGTTTGATCTCCGGCGCATTTCCAAAAACCCCCCATTCTCCGGCAAAAGAGAATGGGGGGTTTGCGGGGGTGTCGTCACATCTGGTGGTAGATTTCCGCGCCCTTCTGCTTGAAGGTCTGGGACATGTCTTCCATGCCCTTCTCCAGCGCCTTCCCTTCTTCCACACCCTGCTGGGCGGCGTAGTCGCGCACGTCCTGTGTGATCTTCATCGAGCAGAACTGCGGTCCGCACATCGAGCAGAAGTGCGCCAGCTTGTGGCCTTCCGCCGGAAGCGTTGCATCGTGGTACTTGAGCGCCGTCTCCGGATCGAGTGACAGGTTGAACTGGTCGGCCCAGCGGAACTCGAAGCGCGCCTTGCTGAGCGCATCGTCGCGCACCCTGGCTCCGGGATGCCCCTTGGCGATGTCCGCCGCGTGGGCGGAGATCTTGTAAGTGATGACGCCCTGCTTGACGTCGTCGCGGTCGGGCAGACCCAGGTGTTCCTTCGGCGTCACGTAGCACAGCATGGCGCAACCGAACCAGCCGATCATGGCGGCGCCGATGCCGCTGGTGAAATGATCGTAACCCGGCGCGATGTCGGTGGTCAGCGGCCCCAGCGTGTAGAACGGCGCTTCCTTGCACTCCTTCAACTGCTTGTCCATGTTCTCCTTGATGAGGTGCATGGGCACGTGGCCCGGTCCCTCGATCATGGTCTGCACGTCGTGCTTCCACGCGATCTCGGTCAGCTCGCCCAGCGTCTCCAGCTCGCCGAACTGCGCCGCGTCGTTGGCGTCCGCCAGCGATCCCGGCCGCAGGCCGTCGCCCAGCGAGAAGGCGACGTCGTACGCTTTCATGATCTCGCAGATGTCCTCGAAGTGCGTGTAGAGGAAGTTCTCTTTATGATGCGCCAGGCACCACTTGGCCATGATGGAGCCGCCGCGCGACACGATGCCGGTGACGCGCTTCGCCGTCCACGGCACGTAGCGCAGAAGCACGCCGGCGTGGATGGTGAAGTAATCAACGCCCTGCTCCGCCTGCTCGATCAACGTGTCGCGGAAAATCTCCCACGTCAGGTCTTCGGCCTTGCCGTTGACTTTTTCCAGCGCCTGGTAGATGGGCACGGTGCCGATGGGCACGGCGCTGTTGCGGATGATCCATTCGCGCGTCTCGTGGATGTTCTTGCCGGTGGACAGGTCCATGACCGTGTCACTGCCCCAGCGCGTCGCCCACACCATCTTCTCGACTTCTTCTTCGATGGAGCTGGCGATGGCCGAATTGCCGATGTTGGCGTTGATCTTCACCAGGAAGTTGCGGCCGATGATCATCGGCTCGATCTCCGGGTGATTGATGTTGACCGGGATGATGGCCCTGCCGCGCGCCACTTCGTCGCGCACGAACTCCGGCGTGATCTCGTTCGGGATGGCCGCGCCCCAGTGGTTGCCCTTCAGGCGGCCTTCGCGCTCGGCGTCTTCCAGCAGTTGGCGGCGTTTGGCGTTTTCGCGGATGGCGATGTATTCCATCTCCGGGGTGATGATGCCCTGCTTCGCGTAATGCATCTGGCTCACGTTGCGGCCCGGCTTGGCACGGTAAACTTTGCGTCCGGCGCGGTCGAAGCGCTCGATGTCCTGCATCTGGTCCTCGGACTTGTAACCGTTGTCCTCCGGGCGGATACTGCGGCCCTCGTAGGCTTCCACGTCGCCGCGGTCGAGAATCCATTTCTCACGCAGGGGAGCCAGGCCCTTGCGCACGTCGATGGTGACTTCCGGATCGGTGTAGGGTCCGGAGGTGTCGTAGATCAGGACCGGCGCGTTCGGCTCTTCCGTCGGCTGGCCGGGTTGCGGGTTGTGGATGGCGGTCGGCGACAACGTCACTTCCCGGAACGGCACGCGGATTTCCGGAAACAGTTTGCCGGACTCGTACACCTTTCTGCTGTTCGGGGAAATGGGATCCCGTGTGATTTTAAGTTCTTCCTTCTGGGCGGAGCCGGAAGGGCGATTGGGCATATTCATCAGGACTCTCCTTTGATGGCTTGTATGTATTTCGACGATGCGTTTTCGATATGTGTGCTGTTCCAGATCCCGCGGATGAGAGCGGCGCCGTGTGCGCCGGCCCGCATGACTTCCGGGATGCGTTCCAGGTTGATTCCTCCTAAAGCCAGAACGGGAAGGTTCACCCGCCCGGCGACTTCTTTCAACGCGTCCACTCCCTGCGGCGCGCCGTACTGCCTTTTCGACGGGGTGTCGTAGATGGGGCTGAAGGTGATGTAATCCGCCCCGTCTTCCTGCGCCTGCACGGCGCTCTCCAGCGAATGCGTGGAGACGCCGACCAGAAGCTGCGGGTACCGCGCCTTCACCTCGCCCGCCGGCAGGCCCGCTTCCGGCAGGTGCACGCCGTCGGCCTGCACCATCAGCGCCACATCCACCCGGTCGTTGATGTACAACCGCGCGCCGTAATGCGACGTCAATTGCCTCAGCGCCACCGCCAGCGAAAACAGGTCGCGAAGCGGCAGGTCTTTTTCGCGCAGTTGCAGGTCGCGCACGCCGCCTTTCAATGCGGCTTCGACCGTATCCAGATGCCGGTCGCGCGGCACGTCCTTCAGGTCCGTGATCAGCAACAATCGCAGTTGGTCTGCTTTCACTTCCGCCACGTCTTGAATGAGCCGCGTTTTCATGGATTGCGGTTGGCCGGTCATGTTGCCTCCGGGTGCAACCCGGTCACACGTCGATCAGGCCGTCCAGCGGACTGCTCGCCGTGGCGTACAGTTTTTTCGGGATGCGTCCCGCTTCGTACGCGAGGCGGCCGCACTCCACGCCGAGACGCATGGCTTTGGCCATCTTGAGCGGGTCCTTCGCCTGCGCAATGGCGGTGTTCATCAAAAGGCCGTCCACACCCAGTTCCATGGCGCGCGCCGCATCGGAGGCGGTGCCGACGCCGGCGTCGATGATGACCGGTACGTTCACCGCTTCCAGAATCAGTTTCACGTTGTAGGGATTGCGGATGCCGAGGCCGGAGCCGATGGGCGCGGCCAGCGGCATGACCGCGGCGCAACCCACATCTTCCAGCTTCTTGCACAGCACCACGTCGTCCATGCAGTAAGGCAGAACGGTGAAGCCGTCCTTCACCAGCAGTTTGCACGCCTCCAGCGTGGCTTCGTTATCCGGGAACAGGGTTTTCTCGTCGCCGATGACCTCGACCTTCACGAAGTTACCCAGTCCCGCCTCGCGCGCCAGCTGGCAGGTCATCACCGCCTCTTTCACGTTGAAGCATCCGGCGGTGTTGGGCAGAAGCTGGTATTTTTCCGGGTCGATGTAGTTGAGGATCGATTCCTTCGTCTTGTCCAGTTCGATGCGGCGCACGGCGACGGTGATCATCTCCGCGCCGGAGATTTCGAGCGCCTGCTTGTTCATCTCGAACGACGGGTACTTGCCCGTGCCGACGATGAGGCGCGAGTTGAACACCTTGTCGCCGATCTTGAGTTGGTTCGTTGCGGTTTCAGTGGCTGTGGTCGTCATAATGGTATTTTCTCAACAATGCGTTGTATTACAGGTTATCGGGTCGTGGGGTGGAATGTCCCGCGCCGCCCCCCACGGCATGAACGATTTCGATCTTGTCGCCTTCATTGAGCCGGGTGTCGGCGTAACGGGAGCGCGGGATGACTTCCAGGTTGATGGCCACGGCGATGTGCGGTGCGGTGATGTCCAGCTCCTTCAACAGTTCCTCCACGTTTCCGCTGGAATCGGTCTGCCGTTCCTCGCCGTTGATGACCAGTCGCATTTTCCGTTACCCCGTTTTTCGCTAAACTAAAAAGGAGACCAAATAAAAAAAGCCGCACCCCCGTCGAAGAGAAGGGTACAGCTTAATGACGATTCATTATGAGTGCCTTCCCTTCGCTGGAATTACCCAGATCAGGTTCAGAGGGTTGCCCTAACGAGCTCTCAGTTCTGACGAGAACACCCCCGGCAAAATTTCGTCCAGATTACTGAAAATAAAATCTAAGTCAAGAGTTATTGACCTTTCCAAAAAAAAGGTTATTCTTTTAGGATGTTCCCTTTAAATAACAAGTACATATGGGCCCTCACCGGGCTGTTGCTATTGCTGGTTGCGGCCTGCGCGCCGAAGCGCCTGACGCCGCATTACGAGACCCCGCCCCCTGACCTCCAGGTCGAGGACAACCGGTTGTATTACAAAGCGCTCGATGCGCAAAACCGGGGCCGTCTGAAAGAGGCGGAAGAATTGTGGCAGGTGTTTCTGAAACGCTATCCCAAGTCCGTTCACGGCCACAACAACCTGGGCCGCGTCTATTACCTGGAAGACAAACTGACGCAGGCCGCGCAACAGTTCGAGCAGGGACTGGCGCTGGAACCGGGCGACCCGCGCCTGCGGCAGAACCTCGCCGATGCGCTGAAGCTCCAGGCCAACCTCTTGTATGAAGACAAGCGCTTCGATGCCACCATCCAGAAGCTCGACCGCCTGCGCGAAATCTCTCCGCAGGAGGAACAGCAGGGCATCCAGATCCGCATCGAAAAGGTGGAAGACAAAATCTACGAACAGGTGCGGCGGATGGACACGCCGGAAAGCTACCGCGACTTCATCCAGAAGTACCCGGAAGGCATCAACGCCCAGCGCGCCCGCCAGCGGTTGAAGGAACTGGACGGCGGCGAGGCATCGTCGGGCCTGTCGTCACTGATCCCCGGCATGCCCGACCTGTTTGGCGCGGAATCGAAATCGAAGGAAGAACCCATCGGTTCCAAAACCACACCCGTGGCACCGAAAACGGTGACCCCACAGCCTGAGGCGAAGCCGAAGGAGATGGCTACTTTCAAGGACCCGTTTACGGAAGAGGCGGTGCCGGAGGTTCCGGTGGGTGATACGCAGAAGCCCAAAACACAGGGCGTGATGGAAGAAGCACCGGTCGCGCCGTCCGGCGATTCGTTCTTCGACACCGAAAGCTTCGGCAAGGCCGGTGTGCAGAAACCGTTGAAGGTGAAACCGGAATCGACGGAAGTGGCGAAGACGGAGCCGGAAAACGCCATTCAGAAAAAAAAGGCGAAGCCGTTCGGCTCGGAGGTTTCCGACGAGGCGCTGGATGACTTTTTAAAGAGCCTCGACGATCAGGATATTAAAGTGAAGCCTTCCACACCCAAGCCGGAAGGGGTGGAGCCGCCGGACAAGACCAGCGGGACGCCGCTGGTGCCGGAGTCCAAGGAAATCCCGGTGACGCAGTTGACCGAACCGGTGGAGATGCCGGAAAGCGTGCCGCCGCCCGGCGGCAAGGTGCCGTCTCTTCAAACCGAGGTGCAGGAGGTGCCCGAGGACCTGGAGATGATCGCCCCCTTTTCGGCGCTGGCAAAACAGGAGCCG
The DNA here is from genome assembly GCF_021845525.1 of Nitrospina gracilis Nb-211. Lineage (NCBI taxonomy): Bacteria > Pseudomonadati > Nitrospinota > Nitrospinia > Nitrospinales > Nitrospinaceae > Nitrospina > Nitrospina gracilis. The sequence goes on from NZ_JAKJKD010000001.1 coordinate 3,056,975, forward strand.
TCGAAACAAGCCCCGGATCAGAACAAGAAGGTGCCGGTGCCGGAGCCTCCAGTTGAAGTCACGAAGAAGGAAAGCGGGCCGGGCGAGCCGCCGGTTCTCTCTTCCGTCGAGACCCAAACCAAACAGCCTCCCCAGACCGCCGCCCTCGACAAAACCAAGACCGCTCCCCCTCCGACACTGAAAAAGAAATCCGAACCGGTTAAAACCAAACCGTCCATCCCCCAAGAAAAGCTGGTGAAGGAAAAACCCGTAATAAAAACACCGTCGCCCGAAAAGCTGGCCCAAAAGGCGCCCGCGCCGTCTACCAAGCAAACCATGGTGGAAGTGGACATCGAACCCGGCACCTACCTGAACGTGCGCTCCAAACCGTCGGTGGAAAGCGGCAAGCTGATCGGCAAACTGCGCGATGGCGACACGGTGCCGCTGGTCAAGGAAACCACCCTGTGGTTCCAGGTGGAGTACCAGAAGGGCAAGCAGGGGTGGATCAGCCGCACCTACTCACACAAACTGTCCAGCATTCCGGCAGACGAGCGGATGAATTTCAATTACGCCGCCTCGCCCGTTGCATCCTGAGCGACGTCCTAGTACAATCCTGCATCTTATGCAAGCCATCATCCTGCTCGCCGGCTATGGATCGCGCCTGGCCCGCGACGACATCCCACACAAAAGCCTGTTGCCGTTTGGCGATGACACCCTGTTGTCGCGTCACCTGCGCATCCTTCAGGACCTCGGCCTGGAAAAAACGGTGCTGGTGGTCGGCCACAACCGCGACGCGGTGAAAGACTACGTTGGCGGCCTGGACCTCACCCTCCCCATCGAGTTCGTGGACAACCCGGACTATTTAACTACCGGCAACACGCTGTCCCTGATTCTGGGACTGCGCGGCCGCGAGGGCGATCTGCTGGTCATGGACGGCGACGTGCTGTATCCAAGGGAAGTGCTGGAGAAATACGTCACCAACTGCAAACCGCCGTCGTTCGCCATCGTGCCGGTGGACATCGACGATACCGAGGCCACCAAGGTGCTTCTGGATGATACCGGCTACATCCATTCCTTCGTCACCAAGCGCGACCTCACCGATGAAGAAAAAGCACGCTACAAATGTGCGGGCGAAGCGCTGGGGTTTTTCCTGCTGACGCCAGAGCTGACCCGGCGGTTGATCGCGCTCTGCGACGCGCGCCCCGACGACTTCCTTTCCACCCTGTGGGAGATCCCGTTTTCCGAGGTGGCGCCCGGCGCCCAGATCCAGCCGTTCTTCATTGTCACCGACGGGTGTATGGAAATTGATACGCAGGAAGACTACGATCAGGCGCTTTCCCAGCACCGCGAAAACCCGGAAATATATTGAAAAAAGCCATACAAGCCTGAAGTCCCATCTCCTCTGGCACAATCCCCCTTTGCAGTTATTGTTTCAAACCATGAGAAAACAACCGCACTGTTTAAATTTTTAGTCATTAACCCTTGAGTGATGTATAAAAAATTATAAATATTCTTTCTTCAAGTTGTCCGCCCTGCGATTCCCCACAAATTTGATCTCCTCATAACCAATTGAATTAATTTTTATTAAAGCATCAACCTGAAAACGCCGCCCGTTTTCCCGGTTTTTGGCACATGGCTTGCTCCTCTGTCCGCATAGCATTTCGTTCAAACCTGTTCGTTTTGGTTTTCTGTTTTTTGGAGATGTTCGAGCCATGGACATTATCGTAGAGGTCGCAAAATATTTCAGTCAGTTGAACCTGTCGTTTCCGCTGAACCAGATCGGACCGATCCTGGCGGTGGTGGGACTGCTCCTGGTATGGGGCAAGTACAAGACCGCAATGTGGACGGGGTTTCTGTCCTGGATGTACCTGGCAGTCACCACCAACAAGCTGACGCTGATCGCCATGTTGCAGTCGCCGCCGACCAGCGTGATCGTGGTGATGTTTCTCACCATGACCACCGGGTTCCTTTTGCTTTTCACTTTTGTCCACCAAGGTCAGCGCTGAACCTGAGGAATTGACGAGGCAGTGACCATGTGGCCGACGCATTGTGAAGTGACCATCGAAGGAACCATAATCATGCTGGGGGTTGTGTCCATCCTCTGGCTGTTTGGCCGGCTGTACCTGGGACTCGCAGTCCTCTACTTCTTCATCATGTTCTGGTTCTACACGCTGAACCAGGCTCCCTTGATCGACTTCTTCGGCAAAAACGCCCTGGGCTGGTATGCGGGATTTTCCGCCTTCCTGTTCGGCGTAATTGCCACCATCAAGAATCTGTTTCCTGACCGGCACTGAACGCAACCTCCTCCTTGCATTTGGTGTTATACTTGCCTTGGCGGCAAGCGGGCGCGCACCCCTTGGGTGCGCGCCTTTTTTTTCGGCGGGTTATGAGGGAGCAGGCGGAGATGATTCAGGATTTCAAGGCGGTATTTTTTGATGTCGGTGGCACGCTGTTGCGCGTCCATCCTTCAGTGGGCGACGTGTACGCCAGGCACGCCCGGCCTTACGGATTCGACGGCGAGCCGGACGCGCTCAACCAGGCCTTCCGCTCGCACTGGAAAAGCATGGGCGGCATGGAGTCACTGGGCACCGCCAAGGGGCCGGAAGTGGAACGCGGTTTCTGGAAGGAGCTGGTGCGACGCGTGTTCGAGCCTTACGGACTGCAACGCTTCGACGCCTACTTCGACGAGATCTACGACGTGTTCCGCAGTGACGCCTGCTGGCGGGTGTTCGAGGACGTCACCGAGTCCGGCCTGCTGGACCGCTTGCAAGCCCGTGGCGTGGTGCTGGGAGTGATTTCCAACTGGGACTCACGCCTGCCGGAGATCATCGACAACACCGGGCTGGGCAAGTATTTCCAGTTCGTGCTGGCTTCCACCGTGGTCGGCTCGGCGAAACCCGACATCGGCATCTTCCAGGAAGCGCTGAGGTTGAGCGGCGTGCAACCGCACGAAGCCTGCCACATCGGCGACGAGGTGGGCACCGACGTCACCGGCGCGCAGAACGCCGGCGTGCACCCCATCCTGATCGACCGCACCAATCGCTTTCCCGACACCCAACCCCGCATCCAATCCTTCCACGAACTGGTGCTGGAAAACGTCTGACCTTTGCTGACGGGATACGCCCGCATTGCATCCCAGCGCCACCGATTAATTTTGCAGGCTGTCGAGAATGGGGCAGGCGGGGGCGGTGCGGCCGGTGCACTGGCTCACCAGCTCCTTCAGCACTTTTTCCATCGCTTTCAAATCGCGGATGCGCGACCGGATGTCCTCCAGGTGCGCCTCCGCCAGCGTCTGCACCTTATCGCAGGATTTCTGACGGCCTTCGGAAAGCGTCAACAGCCGGCGTACGTTGTCGAGTGAAAAGCCCAATGCCCGCGCCCGGCGGATGAACTGCAACCGCCGCGCGTGCGCCTCGGTGTAAATGCGATGCCCGCCCTCGGTGCGGCGCGGTTTGGGAAGCATGCCGACCTTTTCGTAATAGCGGATCGTCTCGATGCCACAGTCCGTCTGTCTGGAAAGCCCGCCAATGGTCATTGGGTCCGCCATGACTACCTCGAAAAAAATTTGAAAATCCTCTTGAACCTGTAGTTACTACAGGTTCTAGGCTAACTCCAAAGCAGGGAAAGGGAAACGCCGTATTTTTGCAGGAGCCCTTTATGAGCGAAATCGGCCAACCGCTTAAAAACTGACCCCCATGCGGGGCGGTCATGCCGTCTGGGTTTCCGCCGACTGGGGAAGACAATTCCCTCCCCCGTTCTCTCCTTTCGGCGGAACACCCCCTTCGGGGACAAGCCGGATCAGTGTTCATCCGTGTGCGTCGGTGGTCAACACGTTTTGTTTTCTGCGCCACCATTCATAGGCGAAGGCGAGGTAGAAGGGGGTGAACTCGATCCACACCACCCACGGGATGAGGTGCTTCATGTCCTGGTACTCGAAATAGAAATCGAGGTAGTACAGGCCGACGAGTCCCGTAAGCAGTAGCCACGACCGCCACGGAAAGAAACACAGATACGGCACCACCCACATCAGGTACCACGGGTTCTGCACCGGGCTCAGCAGAAAGACCAGCCCCATGATGATCAACTGATCGCTGAGGCAGGCGCGGTCGGCGTCCCCCCCAATCCGCGCCTTGCGGAAGAACAGATACGCCAGCACGGCGAGCACGATGACGAGCACGGTGATCTTGGCCAGCAGGGACGGCAGGTCGTAGGAGAAGCCAACAGGCAACTCCGACGACAACCCCAGAAGCGATCCGTAAAACCACAGCACCAAGGCGAACAGGCTGTCGTTGTTCTGCCAGTAGGTGGTGAAGGTCTCCAGTCCTTCAAACGCGTCGCGCCCGATGTTCACGAACGGAAGGTAGCCCACCGCCACCACCCCCACGAACAAAGCCGCGCCCGCGGCGCACGCCTTCCACGGCGAGGTTCCTCGTTCGGTCAAACTCTGCAACTGCCGCTTGAGGTAGAGCGGCAGGAGGATCGCCGGGTACAGCTTGCCCAATACGCTGAGCGCAAGAAAGAAGTACGCCACGTAATACCGCGCGCGCACGAGGAAATAGATTGCGCCCGTCAAAAATGCGATGCCGATGATGTCGAGGTGCGTCGAGTTGAACGTCTCTTTGATGACCAGCGGGCACCAGTAATAAACGAGGCACCAGTTCGGATTCATCCCCAGCGCGCGGAGTGTGAGGGCGATGAAGGCGACCGCCATCAGGTCGAACACGAAAAACGCGAGGCGCATCATGGCAATGCTGTCGGGTTTCAGCGTGTGCACCAGGCGGAACACGTACTGCGCCATCGGCGGATAGATGGTGGGCACGCCGGGGTGGTTGATGCGCTCCATGTACACCAGGCTTTTGTCCGACTGCCACTTCAACTGATACAACCGGGTCAGCTCGCGGATTTGGTCCGGCGAATACGTCGCCTCGAAGCTGGCGGGATCGCGGATCATGAACTCCTTGAGCCGGCTCACTTCATTCGGCGAGTACTTGTACGGGTTGACGCCGTGGGCGAACACCTTGCCGTCCCACAGATAGCGGTAGATGTCGTCTTCCTGAATCTGGTCGGCGGGCAGGATGGCGCCGCGGAACAGCAGGCCCAGTATGAGAATCAGCCACAACGTGTTCCAGTCGTAGCGCGACTTCAGGATTTTGAGCGCCGCCCACGCGTAGAGGCCGAACAGCGCGGCGTAGAGCGCGAGGTAGGCGAGGATCGGCCGCTCGGCGTAGCCTTCGCCCCAGTTGAACGCAAGCGACAGCCGCCACAGGGCGAGGTACAGCAGGACGGAGGCGATGCCGGTGATGAGGAGGACGGTGCGGGTGCGCATGACGTCTTTCAGTAAACCACAATTGCGTGCGGATCGGCACCGGTCTTTTGCGGCGGACGGCAAACCGGTTTCCCCTCCTTGAGAAGGAGAGGTTTGCAAATAGAAATCAGGAAAGGTCATAAATCCCCCTCATCCTAACCTTCTCCCGCAAGGGGAGAAGGAATTCTTAAAACCCCCTCTCCCTTGACGGGAGAGGGCTGGGGTGAGGGTGGCTTCCTTTGACTTTCAATGATTTTTGCAAAGCCCACTTTATTACATGGTTGCCTTTCGCTTTTGCTACTCACTCCATGATACTAAAGTAGGCTCATGGGTCCGGGATGCGTCCCGGATGTAGGGCATGCCCCGAGGTTCGTACAGGGTGGACCGCGGTTCCCATACCCTGCGGCGGACGACGTGGGTTGATCGCGGCAACCCATAGTCTGCGCCGGGAAGTGAGGCCCTTCCCTGTACCTCTTCCTCTGCTTCGCCGTTCGGAAACCCGCCGCATTGCAAGTCCTTGCAGTGAAGACCTCGCGCTCACGCCATCTCCTGTTACAATAAATGGTTTGAAAAGGGTTCCGCTCCCTATAAAATGGTGGGATAGATGGATTCAGGAGTGTTGACCATGAAAGACGGGTCCGGCCGCACACACCGTTGGGCGTCCATTCGTAACATTCTGCCCGACGTATTGACCGCCATCCCGGAACAAGGCGATGAAGACATGACCGAGCGCATCGGTTTCGTCTGGGAGGTTCTGGTCGGCGAGAAGCTCGCCTGCCACACGCGCATCATCCGCGTCACGGAAAAGACCCTGTTCGTGCAGGTGGACGGTCCCGAATGGCTGGCTCCGCTGAAGGCGCTGGACACACGGATCCTGGAAGGGTTGAACCGGTCGCTTCGGACCTCCCGCTTCACCCGCATTCATTACGACATCCGGCCGGAAACCCAGCCGTCGTCCTCTAAAAGGAAACCCAAACGTATGCGAAACACCCCATTGCCGAACGCCAACCCCACTCTGCCCGTGGGTGCGGATTCACTGGACCGCATTCAGGATCCGGCGCTCAAGGAAACCCTCACCCGGCTGGCGCACAAGTTCCGCTTCGTGGCGCTGGCGCTCATTGCCGTGACCGGGTTGTCCAACTGCGCGACGATCGGCGACACCATGCCCGGTTTCGATACCGAAATCCAGGAAGGCGCGCCGGACTTCGAGAACAGCTACGCCGTCCGCCACATCAGCAAGCTCAACGAACAGAATCCCGGCCGCTTTCGTGACCCGCGCGCGTACTACCATTTCATGATGGACCTCAAGTACGAGCGGGAAGGCGATTTTGACCGCGCCGCCGAGCACTATTCCAAAGTGGTGGAACTGGAGACGGAACATGAACCGTTTCTCACGCACCTGATGGTGCTCTACCAGCGCATCGGCAAACTGGAAGAGGCCCTGCAGGTGGGCCAGCGCGGCCTGCGCAAATTTCCGGATAACACCCGCATGCACACCATCGTGGGCGACATCCTGGCCAGCCGCGGACGTTATGAGGACGCGCTCACCCATTACAAAAAAGTGTCGGAACTCGATCCCAAAAGCCCGCGCGCGTTTCTCATGGCCGGCGTTGCGCTGCGCCAGTTGAAGCAGTTTGACGAGGCGCGCGACTGGTTCCACAAGGTGTCGGTGATCGACCCCGCCAACACGCTGGGATTCTATTATTACGGCCGCACGCTTTTGGACACGCGGGATCCCGCGGGCGCGGAGGACAAGCTGAAGAAATCGGTATCGCTCCGCCCCAGCATGATCGAGGCACGGCAGGCCCTGGCGCTGGCATTGGAACAGCAGGAAAAATACCAGGAAGCCATCACCCAGTACCGCATCCTGAAAAAACTCGACCCGTCCAACTTGCAGGTGGCGGACCGCTATGATGCGCTCAACGAGGTGTGGGACCCGGTTACCGAAAAGCTGTCGGGAAACGTGACGCTGCCCGAAATGGCGCTGGACGAACCGGACATCCACCGCATGATCGGCGCCATCTTTTACCAGCAGGTGATGTACCTGGAAGCGGTCGATGAATTCCGTCTGGTGCTGGCAAAGAGCGAGGACAGGGAAGTGCGCTTCACCATCGCCCGCATTTACGAAGTGCTGGGCCGCCCGGACAAGGCCATCCAGGAAATCGAGGCCTACCGCCGCTATTCCGGCGAGCCGGATTCGGTGGAGGTCCTGCTCAAACTCGCGCGCCTCTATGGACTCAATGAAAACATGCCGCAGTCGGTGAACCTGCTCGACCGCGCGGTGGAGCTGGACCCGCACAACCACCGCCTGTTCCACGCCCTGACGCTCGCTTACATGTCGCTCAACCGCAACAAGGAAGCGTTGAAGGCGATCGATCACGCCATCGCGCTCAACAAATCGCACGACGCCTACTACTTCGAAAAGGGCGCACTGCTCGAGCGCATGGGCCGCTACGAGGATGCCATCGCCAACATGACCAAGGCTCTCGAGATCAATCCGAACCATTCCAACGCGCACAACTTCATCGGCTACATGTACGCCTCGCGCAACATCAAGCTCGACCGCGCACTGTACCACCTGGAGCAGGCACTCAGCATTCAGCCGAGAAACGGCTATTTTCTCGACAGCCTGGGCTGGATCTATTACAAGAAAGGCGAACCGGAAAAAGCCCTCGCCCACATCAAGAAGGCGCTCATCTACACCGAGCCCGATCCGGTGTTGTATGACCATTTGGGCGATATCCACTTTTCGCTCAAGAACATCGGCGAAGCCCGCAAGGCCTGGAAGACCAGCCTCGTGCTCACCCGGCAGAAGAGCAGTTCCGGCGGCGAGATGCCGGATCTCAATCTGCTCCAGGAGAAAATCCGCAAAGCGGACGAGTTGTTGGAGGGGCGCTGACCACGTGTCCTGTGACAGCGCATTCCGGTCCACCGCATGAAAGCATTCCATCCCGTTCGCAGTTGGCTGGCTGGCTGTGCCCTTCTGACTTTGGCCGCCTGCCAGACCACACCCCCCGCGCCCGAGCCGCCTCCGGTCAAAACGGTTTCCGATGAAGCCATCCTCAAGGCGCTCGACCGTCACCACAACAGCGTGCACAGCGTCCGCTCCTTCGTCACCACACGCATCCGCACACGCCTGGTGGACCACGTCCTCCGCCAGACGGTGGTGGCGCGCAACGACCAGTCGATCCGCCTCGACACGCTGAGCAACTTCGGCCAGCCCTTGGGTGTATTCATCTTTCATCCCGGCCGTATTCAGATCTACGACCCGCAGAAAAATATCGTGCACACCGGCGCCGAAGCGTGGTACATGATGTCGGACCTGTTCGGCGCGTCGTTCGATTTTGCCGAGTTCATCAGCGTGTTTTTGGGCAAGGTGCCGCGCTACGACCGGCTGAAGGTGGAGCGCATCACCGCCCGCGCGGGCAACCTCTACGTGCTCGACGCCTTCGACCCCGTCCGCAAAGAACGCACCGAGATCGAGATCGATGCCGGCACCCTGCATCCCGTGGCCATGACGCGCTACAAAAATGGCGACAAACTGTATTCCGTGGCGTGGGCGGAGGCGAAATGGATCGGGGCCGTGTACTTTCCACACCGGGTCACCGTCCAGCGCCATCATGAGAACGATGAAGTGATATTGAACTACCGCAACCCACAGGTGAACCCGGCCATTGCCGACGATGTGTTCGAACTGTTTCCAAACCGCACCGCCCCCTGATCTTTAGAACCCCATGAAACTGGCATTCCGCACCCCCGCAAAAATCAACCTGGGCTTGTTCGTGCTGGGCAAGCGCGACGACGGCTTTCATGAACTCGAAACCCTGTTCCAGATGGTCAGCCTGTACGACGAGATCGAGCTGGAATCGCGGGAGCAAGACATCGCACTCGAATGCGACGCGCCTGGTATTCCCACAGATGGCACCAACCTGGCGGTGCGGGCGGCAGAGATGCTGAGGGAGTCGGTCCCGGCGGCGGCCGGGCGCGGGTGCCGTATCCGATTGAAAAAACATATCCCCGCCGGAGCCGGGCTGGGCGGCGGCAGTGGCAACGCCGCTTACGTCTTATGGGGACTCAACCGGCTGTGGGACCTCAAACTGGAGCGGTCCGCGCTTCATGAATTTGCCGCCCGTTTGGGCTCAGATATTCCTTTTTTCCTGTCCGCGCCGCAGGCCGTCGGGCGCGGCCGGGGGGAGTTGCTGGAGCCTCTGGAACCTTCTGAAAAAATGCACCTTGTTATTATTTTCCCACGGCTCGTCGTGCCCACCGGAGAGGTCTATCGCGGCCTGAATTTAGAATTGACAACCCCCCCGAAAACGATTAGTATTTTGCAAAAATTTTTTTCTCGATCGGATGTCGCCGGTCTGGCCGCCCATCTCCACAACGACTTGGAACCTTATGTTTTACAAAGGTTTCCTGTCGTCAAGCAGGCCCGGGACGCGTTGAGTGCGCTCGATGCGGAGGGGGTGCTCCTGTCCGGCAGCGGTTCCGCCGTGTTCGGTATTTTTTCCAGCCGGGAGCAGGCCGAGCAGGCTTTCACCCGTCTTCAGGCAACCGATTGGGACGTCTTTGTGGCCGAGACGGTTTCCCGGTTCGCGGAGTTCCTGCCTGAAGAGATGCTCGATTATCCCTGACAGGCCGGGGGCCGAACGCCAACCCGCGGGAAACCCCAATCGAACCCGGGCTCTTTTTCTCCTGCCCATATTGTCATTATTCAAAATTCACCGGACAACCCAGGCAAATACGGGAGCCGGACTGTTGCGGCTGGGTACACACAGCTCTTGCGTGAGGGAAAAGGAGCGCGGAAACCGGATTTCAGGTTGAACGAATTATTGGGGCGTCGTCAAGCGGTCTAAGACACAGGATTTTGGATCCTGCATTCGGAGGTTCGAATCCTCCCGCCCCAGCCACCACTGTTTCAAGGACAGGACCGATACAGGCATGAGCGATAATGGAAGGGTGCTGGTATTTTCCGGCCGGGCCAACCCCGATCTGGCCCATGAGATCTGCCAGTACATGAACATCGAGCTGGGCAAGACGGTGATCAAGGACTTCTCGGATGGGGAGGTGTACGTCCGCATCGAAGAGAATGTTCGCGGTGGCGACGTGTTTGTCATCCAGCCCACCTGCGCCCCGGGCAACACCAACCTGATGGAGTTGCTCATCATGATCGATGCGCTCAACCGGTCGTCGGCGAAACGCATCACCGCCGTCATTCCCTACTACGGCTACGCCCGCCAGGATCGCAAATGCGAGCCGCGGGTGCCCATCACCTCCAAGCTGGTCGCCGACCTGGTGCACACCGCCGGGTGCGACCGGGTGTTGACCATCGACCTCCATGCCGGGCAGATCCAGGGATTTTTCAACATTCCCGTCGATCATTTATTTGCAGTCAATGTCCTGATCAGTTACATTAAAAGCCTTAAATTGCCCAATATTGTCGTGATTTCCCCGGATGCGGGCGGTGTGGAACGGGCGCGGGCGTACGCCAAGCGCCTCGGCTGTTCGCTGGCCATCATCGACAAGCGCCGGGATGGAATCAATGTCGCCAAAGCCATGCACATCATCGGTGATGTGCGCGGCAAGGTCTGCATCATCGTGGACGACATGATCGACACCGCGGGCACGCTGATGGAGGCAACCAACGCATTACTGGAGGCGGGCGCGGCGGAAGTGCACGCGTGTTGCACCCACGCCGTCCTTTCCGGGCCGGCCGGGAACCGGATCCGCGAGTCGCCCATCAAGTCCATCATTGCTACCAACACCATCCCGCTGCGGGATGATTTGAAATCGATCGACAAGATCAAGATTCTGTCCGTTGCCTCCCTTCTGGGCGAGGCCATTTTGCGGATTCACAGTGAGTCATCGATCAGCTCGCTGTTCGATGCGGAGGATAATTTGTAGTCATGTCAAAAGAACTGAAGGGCACCATCAGGGAACAGCGCGGCACGGCCGCCAATCGCCGTTTGCGGGCGGAGGGGCTTTTGCCCGGCATCATTTACGGTCAAAGCGACCCGGTCTCCGTTACGGTCAACCACAAGGAACTGCGCAAGCTCATCGAGGCTTACGGCATCAACACCCTCATCAACTTGTCGTTGGAGTCCGACTCCGTGCCGAAACGCACGGTGATCGTGAAGGACCACCAGTCGCACCCCATCCGCGAGGGCTGGGAGCACGTGGACTTCTATGAAGTGGACATGACGGAAAAAATCAAAACCGTCGTGCCCATTCTGCTCGACGGCAAGTCGCCCGCGGAAAAGCTGGGCGGCATCGTTCAGCAGTCGCTGGACGAGTTGCACATCCGTTGCCTCCCGGCCGACATCCCGCACGACATCAAGGTGGACATGACCAAAGTGGAAATGGACCAGGTCGTGCACGTGTCCGATCTGGTACTGCCGGCAGGGATTGAGGTGATCGACGATCCGGAAGAAGCCGTGGTCTCCATCCACGAGGTCAAGGAAGAGGTTGAGGCTCCGGAAGGCGAGGAAGCCCTGGAGGGTGAAGAAGCCGGAGCAGGTGAAAAAGCCGCCGCAACTAAAGAGGGCGGAAAATCCGACTCGTGACTTCGTCACATTCTTGAGACGTTGTGTATCTGATTCTTGGGTTGGGCAACCCCGGGCCGCAGTATGAACTGACGCGGCACAATGTGGGGTTCATGGTGGTGGACAATCTTGCGGAGAAGCACCGCATTCCACTGAACCAGCACAAACACCGCTCCCTGTACGGCCAGGGGGAGATCGAGGGGCATCGGGTGGTCATCGCCAAACCCATGACCTACATGAACGAAAGCGGCCGTGCCGCGCAGGCGCTCCTCAACGCCTGGAACATCCCCCCGGAACGCATGGTCGTGGTTCACGACGACATCGACCTGGTGCTGGGCAAGATCAAGCGCAAGTTTCAGGGCGGCGATGCCGGGCAAAAAGGCGTTCTGTCCTGCATCGAACGATTGGGCACCGACCGCTTCGCCCGCATCCGGCTGGGCATCGGGCGGCCCGAGAACAAACATCAAATCGTGGATTACGTCCTCTCTCCATTTTCTGAGGGGGAAATGGAGCCGCTCAGCGATATGGTTGAAACTGCGGTAGAGAGAGTGGAAGCGATTCTCACGGAAATCGAAACGCAAGCCAATCAAACGACGGAGGAAAATACGGAATGATTCAGGAATATAAAGGGGAGGTTATTTTTGTCGGCCTGTCCCTTCTGCTCTATATCGTGTTCGCGGCGTTTGATGCGTCGTACAATTTTGCTTACCTCGGATTTGTGTTCGGCATCTTCGGACTGTGGGTCGCGCTCCGCACCTACGAATACGTGGACGACCAGCCGGAAGGCAACGACAAGATGGTCGAAATCGCCGAATCGATCCACGAG